>JAHIZN010000074.1 GCA_018814245.1 bacterium | reverse complement strand
TGAATGCAGACATAGAGACACGATTATCGCCTCTCTACTGCTTTCCTTATCAAAATTAGATATTGTACACAAGTTAAAAAAAAATTACGAGGTGATGTCTTAACAGGAATAGAGACTCATTCTTATGTCGGAGTTTCAGTAGAAGAGGCTGTGTGGGAGTTGAAGTAATTATACAAGCATCGTAGAGACAGGTCTGAGACCTGTCTCTACCACTGAACGCTTACTATAAGAAATTATATCAAATGGAGGAACCATGGACAATTTGCGTAACTTTGATCCAGATATTTATAATGCTATTCAGCAGGAGGCATTTAATGAATCAAACCGGTTGGTAATGATTGCCTCAGAGAATCATGTCTCACGGGCAGTGCTTGAGGCACAGGGGTGTGTATTGACCAATAAGTATGCAGAGGGCTATCCGCACAAGAGGTATTATGGCGGGTGTGAGGTAGCAGATATAGTTGAAGAGCTGGCAATTATGCGGGCAAAGGAATTATTCGGGTGTGAGCATGTTAATGTTCAGCCACATTCCGGCTCTCAGGCAAATATGGCTGTTTACATGGCTATGCTTAAACCAGGGGACACGATCATGGGACTTGACTTAAGCTGCGGTGGACACCTGACCCATGGCAGCCGGGTGAGTTTTTCAGGTATTGTCTATAATGCTGCAGGATATGGGGTAAATAAAAGCACACATGTGTTTGATTATGACGAGCTGCTTGCTTTAGCAAAAACTCATAAACCAAAAATGATCGTCTGTGGAGCAAGTGCCTATCCAAGGGTTATTGATTTTAAGATGTTTCGGAATCTGGCGGATGAGGTTGGGGCATATCTATTGGCTGATATTGCCCATATTGCCGGATTAGTTGCCGCTAATATACACCCATCACCAGTGGATATATGTGATTTTGTAACTACTACTACCCATAAGACCCTGCGTGGTCCTCGCGGCGGCATGATTATGTGTAAGGAAAAATATGCAGCAGCTATTGACAAGATGATCTTCCCGGGCATACAGGGTGGACCATTGATGCATACTATTGCAGCCAAGGCAGTTTGTTTTAAGGAGGCACTTTACCCGGGGTTTGTTCAGTATCAGCAGCAGGTTGTTAAGAATGCACGAGTCCTGGCTGATGAACTTATGCACTATGGATTAAGCCTTGTATCTGGCGGAACAGATACCCATCTTTTGCTGATTGATCTTACTTCACAAGGGCTAACAGGCAAGGTCGTGGAGGATAGTCTGGGCAAGGCAAATATTATTGTCAATAAAAACGCCATACCCTATGATCCAAAGGGGCCTGTTCTAACCAGCGGCATCCGAATCGGCACCCCAAGCCTGACTACCCGTGGGATGAAAGGGGATGAGATGATCATGATTGGCCATTGGATAGAGCAGGTAATAGCAGATCCAACAAACGAAGAGATGCTCGTAGATATAAAGCATCAGGTGCTTGCATTAACAGAAAGGTTTCCGATATATGAGTGGATGTGGCAGGAGAAAGCTTGTTAGCCAGTAGCAAGTGTAACGGAAGGAGGTAGTACCTCTGGCAGAAAAAGAAAACCACAAAGGGTGTAAATATAATAAGCATTTAGCTGTCAGTTGTCAGCAGTCAGTTAAGAGCAGAAAACAGGCTAAATGTAACCGCAAATTTTTAATTTGCGTTTGTGTGTGTTAGCTGATAGCTGACGGCTAAACGCTTATTTACACCCTTTGTGGTTCTTTCCCTACCAGAGGTGCTACCTCTTTTTCGCTCGCAATTATGAAAGTAGAGACGCAAAATTTTGCGTCTCTACAGCATGGCAATCTTCGCAGCTTGCAAAATCCACAGATTATTGAGCAGTTCGTTTATTGGGTTTACAGCCAGTCCAAAGGGTAATTAGCATGCTGGCTCTATAAGGGCACAGTATGCCTGAATTTTGACACCATCAAGAATCGGTGCCGAACAGTATTGGGCTTGTCCCTGTTTAGCACATCTGCACCTACACAGATGGCAACCACAGGGGATTGCCACTACTGAGACTCAATCCCCAATTACGCATCGTTTCACCTTCAGCCGTATCCCTTGCATCCCAACAACCTCAACCATTTCTCCTTGTTCAATGACCTCATCTGCACAGGCACACCAGTTTTCACCCTGAAGAAAGACCATGCCTTCTAAGGCAGCACCCCTGTCAGGTGAAATTCGTTCCTTTACCACCCCTGTTTGTCCTATGAGCCCTTCCCTGCCTGTAGCTACAGGGTGGCGGTAGGCTGCAATCACTGCCCCTACACCAAATAGGATAAACAAGCCGGTAAAGGATGCTATGGATACTATCAGTGTCCATGAAATAGTCATAAATGGTGCAGATGAATCAATAAGCATAAAAGACCCAATGGTCAATGCGATTAACCCGCCTATGGCTGCAATCCCATGTGTTGAGGCAATAACCTCTAATACGAGCAGGATAATACCAAGTATGATCAAGAGTAAGCCAGCCATGCTGATAGGCAGATTCTGCAAACCAAAGAAGGCTAATATCAGGCATATCCCGCCGCCAACAGCCCCAAGCCCAATCCCAGGTGCTGAAAACTCATAGATTAATCCGTATATGCCAAGCATTAACAGAATATAAGCGATATTAGGGTCAGCAATGGCATGAAGAAATTTTTCTCTGAAATTCATGCCTGTTGTCTGAGGTATTATCCCCTTTGTATGGATAATAAATTTTTTCGTATTCTTTTCTATTGTTCTTCCATCCAATTTTGCAAGCAAATCGTTCATATCCTCAGCAATAAAATCAATAACCTTTAATTGTAATGCCTCTTCTGCTGTAATGGACGAGCTTTCTCTTACCGCACTCTCAGCCCATTTTACATTTCTCCCTTTTTTTTCTGCTATGCCCCGCACACTTGCAACCATGTCATTGGTTATCTTATCGGTCATGGTTTTATCGGGTTTTTCTTCCTTCTCTCCACCCATACCGCCACCAATGGATACAGGATGAGCAGCACCAATATTGGTCATGGGTGACATGACAGCTACATCGCTTGCCAGAGTAATAAATACCCCTGCTGAAGCAGCCCGACTCCCCTTTGGGGAAACAAAGGTTACGATCGGCAGCTTAGCATTTAATATGGCTTTAACAATATTATGTGTAGCTGATGCCAGCCCGCCAGGGGTATCCATCCGGAGTATAAGACATTCTGCATGCTCATCCTCAGCCTGTTTTATGCCATTTATCACAAACCTTTCAGTAATAGGGTTGATCACCCCACCAACCTCAATCATTCGGATGGTGCCTGTGGCAGGGATGGTGCCTTTGCCAGAGGGGCTCCCTCCGCCAGAGGGGCTCCCTCCGCCAGAGGGGCTCCCTCCCTGAACGATAGCACACAACGCCAATAATAATCCTACAACCAATCCTGTTAGTTTCATAATTCTACTCCTTTTTTGGAAGATTTACCACGGAGGGACACGGAGTTTTTATTCAGTGTTTCTTCTCCGTGTCTCTGCGCCTCTGTGGTGAAAATTCATCAATAATAAACCTACAACCAATCCTGTTAGTTTCATAATCCTACTCCTTGTAGGGGCAGACCTGCGTGTCTGCCCTCTGAAATGCGTATCTGCCCAAAACTCTGGTAGTTGGGGAGTCTTAAGGTAATTACCAAATAGCTAACCTGCTGCCATTTCTTTTATTGACTGCCAAGGATTTATCCTTTGGGATACTCCTCACCCCTTGAGTCATTCTGGAAATATTTTATCAGAGATTTCAAGCTATGTCAACAAAAAAAAGTAAGGTAATTGTAATGGGTCAGGGAGAGGCTGTGCAACGCTCGCTCTACTTGAGAGCGTTGCAAATGGTTTCCATGTTTTATGCGGATTACAGGAAAGTTCAGAGAGATAAAATTGGGGCATTATCTACTGTAATTGTAACGATTTTATTTGCTTGGGTTGTTGTCGACAGGCTGTTACAGAATAGGAATTTGGCACGAGAAGCATACAGTATGTTGTGCTAATCTCGCCAGCAGGCACTACATGGGGTATGGTATTGACACTGATTATCAGTTCTATAACAGCCTGTTGAACAATAACAACTTTTGCATTGTCATGGGGTTACTCTTCTCACCTCTGAACAATTAACATACGATATCCAGCCAAGGCTGCCGTCTGGCAATTTCACCTGATAGTACCATTTCTTTGAATCATCTACAAGGATGAGTTCTACCCCGGCAGGTACAGTGGTAATTACTGAATTCTTTATGCTTGGTCCTGAAAAAATTGGGGCATTATCTACTATAATTGTAACGGTTTTTATTTGCTTGGGTTGTTGTCGAACAGCTGGCGAATGAGTGGGAACAGGTGCTGAAGTGGTGGTTGTTGATGAAGCAGCATGTTGTTGGGACAGAGCTTGTCCCTGTTTGCGAGAAACAGATGGTGTCGTTGTGATAGTTGATGGGGTTGGTGCCGATGTTTGGACTGCTTGTTTCGTGGCGGCTGTAGTTGGTGCTGATGCTGGTGTATGGGCTGTTTGCTTCGAAATAGTTGGAGCTGATGCCGGTATTTGGTCCAATTGTTGTGGAATGGTTGATCCCTGAATGTCTGTAGGTTTTGTGGGTTCAGATACCAGAGGGGTTGTCTCCATAATCCTTGAAATGGCACCGCTATCAGCTGTTGCTTTTTGTGTCTTTCCTGAATCTGGTCTGCTTCCAAACCTTACAGAGGCAGACACCCTATGGGTTGCATCAAATTTCTCATAAGGTACAAAGGCATAATCAAGCTGTATATCTTTGAGCCTTGCCCCAAACCCTGCGGTCATGCCATGTCCTTTTTCAGAATCATAACCACCACGCAAAACAATCACATTTGCTATCCAACCCTCAAGCCCGACACAAACAACCGTCCTTTTTTCAGGCAGAATGTTTGCCATTTCCCCACTAATCGTAAGCCATGGAGCTGTCCATGCAAGTCCTGCCCTTATTGTTGTTGGCAATGCAAACCCCCTGTCAATAAATTTCATCCTTGTCCCAAGGTTCTGCAATACAAGCCCCAATCCTACACATTTTGTTTTATATAAAAATCCCATATCCCCGCCAAATCCCATTGCACCATCATCCCCAATCTTTTGTGAGCATACCTTCCCTGTAGCACCAGCAGAGATACGGTTAGTAAGATTTATCCCACCAGAGACACCAAATATTCCATCCATTTCCCTGAAGGTTTTTCCTGTACCGCTTGGTTGGGCATTGGTTGTTATTTGCGTCTCATCCGTGATGAGTATATTGGTAAATGCACCGATAGCTGTTTTTCTTAACGGATATACACCGCTTATACTTGTATAAGCAACATCCTCAAACCACCGTGTATATTCAAGGTTCATTTGTCCTCTTTTAATCTGTCCAAGCCCTGCAGGGTTATAATACACAGCCGAGCCATCATCTGCTACAGCACAAAAAGCCTTAGCCATAGCACATGCCCTTACACCCATACCCATTGAAAGAAATGGCATGGCTGTGGTACATGCCCCGTTACCCCAACAGATGGAGGGCATTCCGATTAATAATATGATTAATGATAACAGCAATCTTTTCATATTCATTCCTTTTTTTTGACGGGATAACAGGATAAAACAGGATAAATCAAACAGGGCAACTTTGGAATTAATCCTAACTCGGATAAGCCGAAACCAAAAAGGATGCAGGGTTTTCTGATTCCCCCCTTCGTAGGGGCAGACCTGTGTGTCTGCCCTGATACCACAACGCAAAATCCCACACATCTAACCTATTATGTAATATGTAATTAGCGAAAATGTTGTAAATTTTCTTGCACAAAAAGCAAGAATTTCACGGATAAAGTACTAACATTTAATCGTGACTGAGCACTACTCCATTATCTTGCCATTAATTATCACAATCCCTTGTTTGAGCAATGAATTTTCCAAAACGCTTAAAATAATTGGATTTGTTTCTGTCTTTCTTGCCTCAAGAAGTAAATCCTTTACCCTTGGTGACTCAAATCCAGCCAGCGTTTGTATGGCAAGTATTTTAATGCCTTGATCAGGACTGGCAAGGTGTTTTTGTAGGGCATCGATTGCCCTATCCTCATCATCCACACCGTGAAGACCCTGCATTTTCTGTATGGCTTTCATGGCTATCTCCGGGGTAGGGTTCATCTCTATGATCATCCCCTCATTTTCCCTCATGGCAGACCAGCACGAAAGATCAGCCATAGCCTTGTCTGCTGGAAGACTAAACCTATTAGTATTATTCCAGAGGTCAAGGATTATTGGGATTAGCTGCGGTTTATGCATTATCCCCAAAGAATGAACAGCAGAGCCAAATATCTCCACATTGCTTGTCTTCCGGGCAATAGACTCAATGGTCTCGATTGCCTCCTCATCCCCTAATCTCCCTGAGCTTACCATTATCCGCCTGACAAGGTCTGGTTGTTTATCAGGGTTATCCTTAATTCCTTGAGTCTGGCAAGGAGATCCGGGGCAGCTTCCTTATCCCCAACAAGTTTTAACCCAAAGGCAGCCCTACTTGAAACCTCATCATCCGTATCCTTCAAAGCCTGTGCCAACACCCTTACGGTATTTGTACTTTTATCAACTACCCCAAGATTTATGGCTGTCTCCCCACGAATTGCCGATGAATCACTTGTATCCTCCAGCCGTGCGGCTAACATCTTGACCATCTTTTTTTGATAATCATCCTGTTGACCGGGAGCCATAAGCCTTTTCTCTGCCATCCTCATCGCACCTTGCGGCGTAACCAGCTCATTCAATAATATTAATCGATAGGCTTCATTCTTTGTTTTATTATCTATTTCCTCAAGTACCATATCGCCAATAGCAGGGTTGGTCTTCCACCTTTTCCTGATCTCTGTAACGATAGCAAAAACCCTGTCAGTCTTATTCTCGGTCACAGCCTGCTCCAGTGCCTTCAACACATCTTGATCATCCATGGTGAGTAATGCCTCTGTCAGGGGTAAATTCTTTTCCTCTGCTGTGGCAAGATGACAATAGCTGAAAAAGAATACAAATAATAACAGCAATAGCCATTGTGTTTTCATGATATTTTCCTCCAATAATGTAGGTAAGCGGTCAACAGTCAGCTATCAGCAATGAAAGGCTAAAGCCTGAACTCCAACCATAACATCCATGCAAATGAAGCGTTTCAGGGCAGACACACAGGTCTGCCCCTACGCCTTCCTGCGTTAGATGTGCTTCCTGCAATT
>JAHIZN010000073.1 GCA_018814245.1 bacterium | reverse complement strand
GACATGAGATATGGGAATAATAATATAATCAATGCCTTAAAATCGAAGGGAAGATTACAGGGTTATCATTCCTAAGGGGATAAGTTGTATTATCCTCATATTTTTCTAATCCCTATATCTCCTTATCTCCTCCATAATCCCCCACATCTCCTTTTCTTACACTACCTGAATAGTTACTCAGAATCAAACTTTTGTGAGCTGTGTAATTAAAAATTACCACATAAGAATTGCCGGCTACCTCCACAATGGGCTATATCTTGAAGCCCTGCTGATTAATTGCTGGATATTCTTATGTCGATTTATCAACAGTGCCAGTAGTTCCATTCTAAACCCATAATACCCGTCTTCTTCCCTGATTATTTCTTTTTTCAGGAGTTCATCGGTGATTACCTTTATATCCAGATTAAGATTATATCTCATCATAAAATTCTCAATTCCTTTTATACTTGAATTATCATTGGAATTAAGGATAGCATTCAGCATTGAAAGAAATATCTGATTATCCAAAGACAGCTCTTTCCAGATAAAGTCTACAGGCAATACATTGTCCTCTATTATGGCATTAACCACACAATTAATATCTAAATTAGTAATATAATTCTTCTTGGTCTCATTCCTGTAATTGACAATTTTCTGACATAAAAGTTGAACAAAATACGGATGTCCTGAAGTAATTCTAAACATCTTTTCTATGGCTAACGGATCATATTGGAAATAGTTTGCGACTGGTTGAGTGATTAATCTTTCGGCATCGATCATAGTAAGCAGCCCAATCTGATGGGAAGACATTCCATCAAGCAAGGGAGACCAATGATTAAAGTTCATTTCCTCTATTTTGCGAATACCGGTAAAAAGAATAGTTAATCTCTTATTATGCTGAACAAGGCTTCGCAAATATTCGGGAATATTTGCATTTAACCTGCTCTGCTCAATCATTTGTTCAATTATTTCATACTCATCAAACATCAAGATTAATGAAGCATCCCCAAGGGCTTTTTCTGTCATATCTATAAATTCATTTCTAAACCTGCTTGCTCCATGTGTCTCAAAATCTCTCTGCATTGGTTCTTCCAATAAGATATTCTCATCCTTTAAGGCATGAAAAATATCCCTTGATATATTATAGAAAAACATATTGGTATCACAGTCCATCATCTCCTGAGTATCGGTTAAAACAGAGATACCTTTGCCCTTTATCCATCTATGAATATGATGCAGCACAGAAGTTTTTCCTGTTTTTCGCGCCCCATAAAGGGTGATAATATCTGCATTAGAGCCAGAGTTCAAGCCAGATTGAATCTTTTTCCGGAGTTCATCCCGACCAACAAATATATCATCTTCATCCCCTTGCAAGGCTCGTCCAACAATATAGGGATTAGTCTCCAATTTCTTAAATATATTCCCATGGATTAGTTTGGAGGCAGGAAAAATATTTAGCCTTTCAGAGATTCGTATCTGCTTGCCGCTCTTTTCCAGATCATCAAACTGAAGTAAAATCTCAGCAATAACATCATGATTTGAGGTAACACCCTTGTTATTGGTGGTCTGAATCTTCAGCTCAACCTCTATGGTTCGTTGAGGAAGCAAGAGATTAATCTCTTTTTTGCTTTCCGAAACAGTTAAGTACCCATTCCCTGCAATAAGCTCCATGATTATATTTCTTGCAGGACCACCACCTGTATTAATTAATTCAAAGACTAAAAGCCCATCCGAGTCATAGAGCAGATTCTTATTTTTTAATTGATACTCTATCTGTGCCCTATTATTACTTATCTGGATATAATCCTTTACCCTTAATGCCCAATTAGCCAGTATTCTTTGCAGGAACACTGTTTCCGGATTTAGATTTTCGACCCCTGTCTCCTGCTCCCTGTCGTCTTCCGTCTCCTGCCTTTTGCTTCCTGCCTTTTGCCTTCCGTATTCTGTCTCCTGTCTCATGTTTTCTGTATTCTGTCTCTTGTCCCTTCCCAACGACTCCTGAAGTTCAGTCAGGACATTCATGGCATCATGCAAATGTTTCATCTTTTTTTTGGAAATTCTTGCCCTTTGATACCGTTCAATAATGTCAAAGAATTCATTTTCAAGCCTGAAAATTATTTCAGAAACCTCTGGGATAATAAATCCATCCTTTTGTAACAGGGTTGATGTTTGCTTAAGGGTTTCCTCTATCTCAAGGATTTGAGGAAAGTTTTCCACTTCCCATGCCTTAGCCAGAAAATGATACAGAGAATATAGCTGCTCTCCCCACTTAAAATGGGTAGTGTGCTCTAATGCCTCTGAGGTTCTTGATAAAACACCCTGATTCAAAACCTCTACAATCTTGCCAGAGGTGCTGCCTCTTTCTTCATTAATTGACCTTTGAAGATGATAATATGCCTTGCATAGCAGCGAAGCAAAAAGGCAGCACTTCTGAGGTTGATGATTAACCCTGAGCATGGCAGAAAGGTGATTCAAGGTTGCAAGAGAATATTTGTTCCCAGGTAGTATTTCATAAATAGTAGCAAAGAATATATCCTGATCATCTAATATCTTTTTGAAGAGGTTTTGAGCCTTAACCATGGTAAGATTAGAATAGGCAGGCAGAATTTTTTTCCTACATATGAAAAGAATAGAACCAGAGAATAATAAAATCAAAACAAGAATACTCCACAGAGCAGCACATTTGGCAAAGGGTATCATTTGTCTGGCATTCAGATTCAATGGATTAATCAAGCTTTGTGTCCATGGCTGCCATATTTCTTTGTTGTAGCGGCTAATACCACAACCCTTATCTATAATACCTGTGCCTACTGCCCATATCCTGCCTGCTTTATCCACACTTAAGGATAAAACATCGTAGCTTGCCAACCCATCATCAATGCCATAACATTCCCATTTATATCTATCAAACCTGACCACCTTTTCGCCTGCAGCAAACCAGAGATTACCATGAGTATCCTCAATAATAGAACGGACAGGGGTATGAGAAATCTCAGAATTGGCATAAACAAACCATTCCTTGCCATTATAAATGCTTACTCCTCCATAATTGCTTCCAAACCAAAGTTTTCCTGTCTTATCCTTGTAGATAGCTAAAATATCATTGCTTGCCAATCCAGAATCTTTAGAATATATTGTCCATTCTTTTCCATCGTATCTGCTTATCCCATCTGATGTGGCAAACCATATATTTCCATTATTATCCTTTTCAATATCCTTTATTGCATATCCGGACATACCTTCAGCCTTTGCATATGCTGTCCATTTTTCTCCATCATATTTATTTGCCCCCTCTGATGTTCCAAACCAGAAAGATTTGTGATTATCCTGCATAATAGAGAGTATGTTATTGCTCAATAATCCATCAGCCTTAGTATATGTCTTCCATGCCTTTCCTGTATAACAGCTCAAACCATCCCGTGTTCCAAACCAAAGATAACCCCGGCTGTCCTGAATAATTGTCTGTACATAGTTATTAATCAATCCATCCTTAACCGTATAGATTTTTACCTGATTGGTATCAGCATTAATTCTTTTTACTCCACCCGGGGTACCTACCCAGATATTATTCTGGTCATCCTTAAATGAAGTCATGCAATTATTGGTACTTATCCTAAGATACGGGATATTAAGGGCAAGACTTCGGTTTCCTTCTTCTATTCCATGCTTATTTACTGCGGATACAGAAAACTGTTTGTTTGTCTTTGCCTGAGATTGCCACCATTGTTTGCAAGCAGGAACAGTAGCCATAAGTTTCCACGCATCCTGGCTAATTTGCATATAGATACGATATTCCTGAATATTAATAGAATCAGACAAATCCCACCATAATTTTATCCGTCCATTTTCTAACTCTACAGCCCTTACATGACTTGGTTGTGCAGGATAGCCTGCTGCATCTAAAGAAGAAGGCACAAAGGCACAAAGACACAAAAGCACAAAGGTACAAAGGAAGCAAGACATAGGGCAATAGTTCGCAATCCACAGATGTGTATCTGTGCTGCTATGCCTTGTTCCATTTTCATCTCCATCTGTCTCTCTAATCTTTTCGTTTCTGTATCTTTGTGCCTTGATACCTTGCTTCATCTCCATCTGTTCCTCTAATGTATTGTTGTGTGCTGGTTCACCGTGAATCGTAATTTTTCATTCAATTATTAAGCGACTTTTCCCCATGTTTTTGTCCCGGATTCCGATGTTTTTTCAGACACAGAAGGAAAAGGCAAAGGGTGTAACTTCATAGATACACCAATGTTCCCTATAGATTACACCCTTTGTGATTCTTTCTCTTTTTATTGCAATAGCTATTAGCTGACAAACTTCCAAATCGCTGACTTAAATTGAAGAAAATTATGATTTCGTCTGAACCAGCACAGTTGTGCCTTGATGCTTCTTTACCTCTTCTGCCAACAGATTATCCATATTTACAATAAATATAATTCTGTCATTCAACTTACCTATCCCATTGAGATAATTGGTATTAACAAAGGCAAGCATGGGTGACGGCAACTCGATCGAGGCACAGGAAATATCAACTATCTCTTTCACTGAATCAACCAACAATCCAACCCGTTCCCCTTGCCATTCAACTATCAATACAGTACTTTTCTCATCATCTTTCAGGTTCATGCAGAGTTTTTTATTTATAGCTACAATCGGGATGATATATTCTCTTAATGAAATAATACCACTAATAATTGATGGGGTAGTAGGAACAGGGGTTATTTCTTCACAAGAAATAACCTCGCGTGCCATTTCCGCCTCAATCCCAAATTCCTTATCTTCAATGCCAAATAATATCAACTGAACATTTTGTTTCATTGTCTCTCCTTTTTACAAATAGTACTTCACGACTCTTTAAATTCAGGGATGGTTTGCATTCAGGTAGTATGGAAAAGGGGCTCTTTACCTCCGCCTATCCCAAACAATCGCTTAATTGTCGCAGATTTGTAATAGTTGAAGTTAACTAAGTCAATATCAATTGCAGTCGCTGCCGAACCTGTATCTAAAATACATTTGTCTATTACTACGCTGTTCCCCTCATAAATCAATTCAAAAGTGATCCAGATCAATCCATGATTTAATTCAAAGTTCATCTTATGATTCCTTTATAGGGAATATTTTCGACTATGAATTCTTCAGGCGTTAGAGGAAGAGAATATAAGACTTCCTTGCCCTTATGTTTGTATTGTTGGTAAACTTGCCTAATTTCTTTTCCATTATCGCTGATTTTCAAAACTGTTCCTTCCAGAATTTTCGACTGAGTCTCTGACATTTTCTCTTCCACTATCTCTCCTATTAATACGAACTTATTTGGATATTGTTTTCGTATTTCTAACCATTGCAATTGCTTTTCTCCTGATATTGTGTTATCAAATATTCGTATTATATGCTCCACCTATTTAATATATGACGGGAAATTTATATACCTAACAATAAAATAAGCGGTGAACGAAGCGAATCCGCTTCATTGATTGGTTAGGCAAAAGATTCACTCCGCCGTCTTTCTTCTTTTATATTTTGCCTGTTAATTCTGCTTTCGAGCTGACCTCAGTTCTTCCTCTCTTTTCTCCTTTTAGATTCCAAATGTGTGTCTTATAGCTTCTTTCAATACATTCAACTCTCCAAATGTTCCGATTTTTTTATAAGTTTCAGAGATACATATTGTTGCAAGATTATCAGTCATGATTACAGAATCATCTATCAAACCTGTTTGTTGGCCTATTGTTGTGTGAATATCCACAAAAATACGGCTTGGATGTCCTTTACGCATCAAATTACTGGTAATCATACCAATAATCAATTGATCCAGTCCTGTTTGCAGATCATCTGTTTGGAGTACAATTGCTGGTCGCTTCTTTACAGTTACCAAATTAGAATCTGGAAACCAAACCAGCATAATGTCACCTTGTTTATAGTTCATCATAGGCCTCCATACCATGTACATTCCAATCATTTTCAAAACTCGCCAACCGTGTTCGTAAGTCAAACGCTCCTTCACGACTTAACCCTGCCTCCCTTAGCGGAATACCCTGATGATGTACTTGCACCTTCAGAAACTTGATAAAGTCTACTACCTCACTCACCTTATCTTCTGGTAAGGTAAACAAATCATTAGCAATTTGTTGAGTATATTCTTGCACAATCATAGATAAACCTCCTCGTATAATCTAAAATACTGTGTGGTTTTCATTTACTTTTTTCCATTTTTTAGTCTAACGACGCGGGTCACGCGTCGCCTTTGGCGCGACGCTGTGGACCCGCCTCGTTAGAATCAATTACCGCCTGTTTCAACAACTTTGCCCAGGAGGATTTCTGACACTATGGTGCTGTCACTTTTTCGAACTTTTACTAAATATTTTTCGTGTGACCATTCATACTTCTGTAGCTGTTTAGTTTTCCATCTTACTTCAAATGTGAAATTCGGCGACTCTTCCACCACAAAAGGCTGGAAATCATTAAATGATGGAAATATGGGCTTAACGAAGGTTGACTTGTGAATTTCCTCAGTTCTATTAAAAGGCTCAAGTTGCCATTTTTCTATTTTCTCATCCATGATTAGCCTTGAAGAGGTTTTGGTTGATAACAAAAGAAACGTATTCCCATCTTTAATAATCCTGTCATGTCCAGGCCAGGGTTTATGTTCTTCAAGCTTATACATTTTGACAAGACGAGGTATCTTAGGATTGCTTAAATCGAATATTTCAACATAATTCCACAATAATGCAATCAGATATTTTTTATAATTTGCGAACGCATCTACATTGGCGTCTATGTGAGACTGAATAGACCCGGCGATTTCGAGGGGTTGGTTATCGTCTAAGACCACAATATGAATTGTTTTTAATGCCGAGCCTTTTGTAAATGTGTCATAGATAAATAAGTTCTCCATTGAATATATGTCAAGCTCGTGATCAGCCCAGACGGGTTGTGCAATAAACAAAATAGCAAAAATGGCAAATAGATATTTCATAAAGCACACCTCCAGTAAAGTAGCTAGGTCTAACCATAAAAATCACTGGTGGGCTACTGCCCATCCAGTGCATTTTTCTTGTTAGCGTTTGATTCTCTGTCTTTTTCTTTTCTTTATAGTTTACCGAAATATTGTGAATTCAACATTTAAGGTCTAAACCTTACTCTCTTATCTGATGAATATTATACCTTATAAAAACCACTCGAGTCAAGTAAAAAATCAAAATGCTTGGAGAAATTCATTAGGAAATATGAGATGTGTCCCTCTGTTTTCCTTTGTTTCCATAGGATTATCGAAACTGTTTCGGTTATCTTTCGTTACCAATATTATTTCACAACCCAATCTTACCCACAGACTTTCCTTCACTTCCACCTGTAACTGTATAGATATAGATGCCTGAGGCTATATTTTCCTGAGATATATTCCATCTCTGTAATTCAACCGCATTCACATCTATCTCTTTTATCAACTCACCAGCGATGTTGTAAATCTTGATAACCGCACCCTGGCTCACATGATCAAAACAGATGTAGTCTCCACCAAACTTAGCATCATCCTTCTTGTATGGATTTGGATAGACCTTGACATGGTTGTTATTTGAGGCAAAAATACAGGTGTTGTTGGTGTACCTGATTGAGGCAGCAATACAGTGATTAGACCAATAGACAGATTATAATTACTGCTCTTCATGTCCCCTGTCATTTTCCCCTGTCCTATAGCATCATCTATCCTGTATTGACCAGAAGCCCTGACACCCCCTCCCTGATTAAAATCAGATATAGGAATAGCATAATTGCTGCTGCTCATAGCAGATACCAAACCTGCATTACATACTATTAGTAAACCGATTAAAATTTTAATTGCCATTTTTTTGTCTCCTCCTCTGTAGGGTTGAAAGTAGAAAGTTCATAAAGTTTGTAAAGTTTCTGATTTACTTTTTAACTTTACAAACTTTCATTGTAGGGAGTTATCCCATCTTTTTAATTTAATCTGACTCTCTACAAGAATCTTATCCGTGTCATTTCTGATTTTTTCGACATACTCTTTTACGGATAAATCCTTTATATCATGAAAAACCTTTTCTTTCCATCCCCATACTTCAATTAAGGATTTGTCATACTTCCTCATCTGAAACCTCCATAGGGGTTATCAATTCCAATCTCTTGGAATAACCCTCTTTCATATTTATTCCGTTGATTAATTCCATTTTCCTTAAATTCGACAAGTGTTTAAGATTCCAACTGATCAGAGCATCCATTTCAAAAACTGTTGCAACTGCTGCATGCGTGGCATCCTCAATTTTGTTTGCAGGCAACACTCCTTCTGAAATATACTTTTGTGCAAGCTCTGCAACCTCTTCTTTGATTATCAATCTCATAGGACTATATTCAGCAATTATGTTCAAGAGCAAATGTTTTTTATCATCGTCAGCCCTGCCTATTTCTTCTATAACAACATCAGATATAAATATCTCGTAATCGCCTTGTTTAATTTTATCAAAAAATCTCAGGGTTATCTCCATCTTTTCAGGGGCATCAATGGCAAAATAAAAATTCCATACAGAGGTTTCCAAATAAAGTTGAGGCTTTTTCATAATGCTCCTTTATTATCGGTATTCAACTTGTTGCTTTTTGTTTCAGCACAAACTTAGCCATCCCACCGCTTAAATATACATAATTCCACCACCAGCCAGATAGATTTTTGAACAAAATTACCTTTCGCAATCTGTAAGTATGGTTGTTGCTACTAAAACCGCCAACAACATTTTTGCAGGTATTTTGTGTCTATGTGTCTTGGTGTCTATGTGTCTTGGTGTCTGGTCGTCTGATTACAGGCACTTAGGCACTTAGACTACCAGGCACTCTGTGTCTTGGTGTCTGGTCGTCTGATTACAGGCACTTAGGCACTTAGACTACCAGGCACTCTGCTCTCCATTCCTTGCTTACATCTGCGTAGATAGCCAATATAGCTGTTAACTTTTGCAATCAGCTCGTAGCCTTCCTGCTTGAACTGTTCATTTACAGATTTCTCTGTGTAGCCTTCATCTATGCAAACATTGATGTCATCCAGAATTTCTTCAATCGAACCTCTTGCAATCCGACAGAACCGCATATTTTCCTGATAATGCCAGCGTCCATGCCCTTCTGCAATATTGTTTGTGACTGAGACAATCGCCCTTCTCATCTGCGGATCTAAACAATATCGCTCTTCAGATGGAAGCTGTTTGATGAGCCTGTAAACATTTTGTCGAAACTTGCGTGATAGCTGATAAAGCTCAAAATCATCCAGCCGATACTTATCGTCACTCATGTTCACTCCTGTGTCTGGGTGTCTGGGTGTCTATAATTAGAACCGCGATACCAGTCCACCAGACTACCAGACACTCAGGCTACCTGAATGATGTACCTATGTGTCTGGTGTCTAAGTGCCTATGTGCCTGTAATTTACCAGGCTACCAGACACCAGGCCACCAGACCACCTGAATGATTACATAAATAGTTAAAAAGCCCGAACAGCACGCACAT
>JAHIZN010000072.1 GCA_018814245.1 bacterium | reverse complement strand
TTTTTCTTGTTAGACTTTGCTTCGCTGTCTTTTTTTCTTTTCTTTTAGTTTACCGAAATATTGTGAATTCAATATTTAAGGTCTGTCCCAACTCTTACTCTTGGATTAAAAATCTAAACTTCTTTCTAACATTAGCCTTGATTCATTTACAATTTTTTTTCTTTCCTTTTTTAACTGAAAAGCTTGTTCAGTAAGTTCAATAATTTTCTTTTCTTGTTTGCTAAAAGGAATAATAAAATTTTTGAGATTATTGCTAATAGTTGAAATTGTTGATTGTGTAACGGTAAATTTTTTTGATTGATACAAACCAACTTCTTTTGTTGAAAGCACAATAAATAAATAGTAGGGATTAATTTCTGTACATCTGATTCGTTCTATATGGCTTTGGATTATACAACGGTCATATTTTGTAAGCATTGCTGTTAATCCGATTTTACCATCAATAGTAAAAAGAATATCTTCATTTTGTAAATCTTGATTAAATGATTGAGCGATGTCTTTTTCAATAAAGAAATCAGGGAACATATCAATGTCATAGTTTACCAAATCAGAAGTTCTAATAAAAGGAATGCTTGTTTCCTTTCTATCTAAATAACTTTTATAATTTACTGAACCAACCGCATCTCCATTTTTACAATTTGCAATTTCACCAAGTAAAACACAATGATTGTTTTTCTTTATTTCATTTATAGTGTTTACATAAAGGGGATAATAAAATGCTGGAGTCATCATATCGTCGATTGCAAATTGGTCATTGCTTATTGCATAAAACATTCTTTTTGGGATAGAAGCAAAATTTACATTCAGAGAGTTTAGAAATATTTTTTGTGCTTCACTGATTTGTTTTAATGCCTTGATCTGATTTTCGTCAGCCTTGACAAGTAGCTCGGTAATTTTTTTCTCAACTCTTTTATCCTTCACAAAAACCTTTATTGATTTAATTTTAGGATAAGTAAGCAAAGGATAAATATTGCCAGTAAATAAATTAGTAACTTGAAATTTTGCAATTCTTGAATTGAGAAAACAAGAAAGATATTGTGGAGTAGTAAAGTTTTCGTTTACTCTCATTCTAACAACATTCTGATTTATGTTAGCATTTTTAACATTGCCACCTACAACTGCCGAAATACCAATATTGCCAATGGTTGTAAAAAGCACATCACCTTTTTTTAGCATAGATCTTTTTAATTGATTATTTTTTTCGTGAGAGATATAAAAACCATCAAATTCATTTATGTTATATCTTTTAACGGATGAGTTTTTAATAAACAAGGCACCGCTTTCAATAAATTTTTGTCCTGCATGTTCTCCGTCTGTAAGCACATCTAAAACATTTTCATCACCAAGATTAAATGAAAAAATATCTTTTCGTGTAGAATAATTTTTTATTTTCTGTTTAAACAAATAGAAGTTAGGAAATAAGTTATTCTCCAAATCTTCATTCTTAATGCTGAATGCTTTAATCATAAGACAAACTCCTTTGGAGATTTTACAAATTCAAAATATTTTTTACTTACTAATGAAACATCATCTTCTTCCATAGGATTTCCTCTTCTGTCATGCCCGCAAGTTTCACAGATTGCCATAAAAATATAATGTTCATCAATCTTTTCTTCTTTTTTGATTTTTTCAGCAATCAGAATAGTTGTCTTAGTAGAAGTGTTTGGCTGAAAAGTTTCAGATGGGACATCGATGATTGCTAAAATTTTTGTATTTCGTTTTAGATATTCTCTGATGTAACCCAATTTATCATTTCCATAAATTCCATCGGGCAATACAATACCCATCTTGCCACCAACTTTTAAGAATTGCAAACATCTTTCGATGAAAAGTATTTGTGGCTCAACACCTGCTTTTTTGCCTTTGTTATTTAGCTTGCTAAGTTTTTCCCACTTAGAAGTTTTTTTGTTGAAATTCCATTTGTGTCCAAAGTTGAACTGCTTTAAAATCTTTTCTTCACAAATTGGAATTTTTGAACCGAATGGTGGATTAGTTAAAACAACATCAAATTTTTCTAACTCAATTTTATCCTGACACTTGTGACTCCAATCTTTCACATATTCTAAACTGTTTTCACAAAAGACACCGCCTCTGCCATCACCGATAATCGCCATATATGCTTTGGTAACTTTTGCAACAAAAGCATCTTTATCAATACCACGAAAATAAGTTGTAGCTACATACTGCTTTTCCTCTTCAACTCTTTTTTTTGACCAACCAAGTTTTTTTGCTTTATCATCAATCTTACCCCAAACATGCCTTAATGATTCAATTAAAAATCCTCCTGTTCCGCAAGCAGGGTCAATTATCATTGTTTTATCATCTGGGTTAATAATATCAACAACCATTTTGATTATATTTCTTGGAGTGAAGAATTGCCCATCTTCGTCTTTTAATGCTTTGGCTACAAAAACTTCAAACGCATCACCAATTACATCTCTTTCAGATTCCGTAATGCAAAAATCCTGAATTTGCCCAATTGAAAAAACGATTGAATCTGTGTCTAATGTTATGACATCTTCATCTTCAAAAACATCACTAAACCTATTTTTAACTTGAACAAATAAGTTCTTTATTCTTTTTGCAACAACTTCTTTTTCTTCATCCACACCAGCACGAAATGTTACTTCCTCATTCCTTCCCGTATATTGTTCATCATAAATTTTACAGAACAATAAGTTGATTATTTGTTTTGCTCTATTCCTTGTAGAAGTGTCGTCTTTCTTCATATTGCCATATAAGTAATTATTGATTACCTTGAAGTGGCTTTTTAAGTCTTTAGCTGGTTTTAGATCTCCTCTTTTATACTTTCCTATATCTTCGATTCGCTGTCCTTTCTTAGGAATGTTTGGAATTTCACGATAAAAAATATCACCATCTTTTTTTATTTTCTGTAAATTGATTTGTTCTTCACCGTTAAACCAAACACCCCATTGAACACTACTGCACATATCCATATATAGCTTAAGTTGTTCTAAACCGTCTTTTCGTGTTTTCTTTTTACACTCTACAATGCCAATCAAATCACTTTCAGCACGGCTCTTATCCTTAAACACAGCAATGTCAACTGGATATTTCTTTTTTATTTCATCAGATGGTGTTCTGCGAACAAAATATTGTGGTCGAGTTTGGATATTCTCTTTTGAATATTCATACTCGTCAATAAGCCTCTTTGAAAAAACCTGTGTTGCTTGAATTTCTTCAGAAGTTGCTTTTATCTCTTGTCCTGATATGTAATCAAATATAAAATCTTCTTTTGGTTCAAACATCTGAAATCTTCCTTTCTTTTATATTCTATAATATATTGTGTCTCGATAGGCTGTTACGGAATTGACAATCAGCAGTAACATCATACCACACGCTCGAGTATTATCTTCCGCTCTCTTGTAAGGCTAACAATAACGATAGCAAAATAACCGCAAAATGAGAATCCCGATAATTGTTTATTTCTTAGAATTTACACCCTTTGTGGCTCTTTCTCTGTATCTGTATTCTTGCTGTCTGAATAGTTCCTGTTGCTTTCAACCTCTTGCGAATTGCCACAGGTTATTGAGCAATTACGAATTACTCAGCACAGATATATCTAATTGTAGCTGCAGGGCTTGTCCCTGCCTTAATCATGTTTTGTTCGTAACTATTCAGGTAGAAAGAATACAGAATACAGAATTCAGAATTCAGGAGTCAGGAGTCAGAATGAAAGAACCTGTGCGATTTATGCGATTATTTTTGTTTGGATTCACTGATTACAAACAGTTGCGTTGCCTGATTTAATTCTGTATTCTGTATTCTGTATTCTGTATTCTGTATTCTGACTCCTGTATACCTGAGTAGTTACTTTTATTCCTGAATAGTTACCTATTTTATTAGAATGCTTAAAAATCCACCTGAACAATCCCCTTGTAAGCAATAATGCTGCAAATATCCATATCTGAATTAGTTTCAGGAATAATCTTTGCCGGATAATTAATCTTTGCCTGCAAAGACACATTTTCTTTGTTTGTATCCTTATTTTTATATAATTCAGCCATCATATCCTGCATGGGAACGCCTGCTTTTTGACAATAGCATAATCCCATACCTATCAAAACATCCTGACAAGTAGGATCTATTTTAAGTACTCGGCTGTATAGCTTTAACGACAGGTCATAGTTGTTCATGCGATAGTATTTATCTGCAAAGTTTAAGTACAACCGCTTTGGATTGTCCAAAAGAGAAAGCAGATCAGATGCCTCTTCATATTCTGGATCACATTTTAATGCTAAGCTAAAATACAATCTTGCCTTTTTAAGCTCTCCATAAGTAGCATAAACCACACCCAATCCAAAGTAAATATGGCTATTTTTATTATCTTGCTTTAATGCCTTTTCATATTCATGAATCGATTCCTGTAAAAGACCTTTATCATGATAGACTGCACCAAGATTGATATGTACCTCTGAGTCAGTTGGCACTAATTCCAATGCCTTTTGATATTGAGTCTGTGCCAGATCCAGCATATTATTTGCATAATAAGCTACCCCAAGGTTATTATAGCACTTAGGATTTGTTGGGTTAGCATTTATTGCCTTCTGATATTCCTCAATAGCCTTATCAGTTTTTCCCATGGTATAATAGATAATACCCAGCATATTATGTATTTGCTCACTATTTGGCGCTATCTTGCATACTGCTGTATATTCATTAACAGCCTCATCAAGCATTCCATTTCGATAATAAGCAAATCCCAATCTCTTCCTTGCTTCAATCAGTCCTGAATCTAATTTCAATGCCTCCTTGAAATAATAGATGGATGCTCCAATATCGTTTTTGGTATAAGCCTTAATCCCTAAACCAAGAAAATTCTTGGATAAAAATTTTTCCTCTCCCATTGCATGAGCATTCCCAATAAATACACAGCCAATCAATCCCAAAATCACCAATAATCGTGTAATGCTTAACATGTTAACACCCTCCCCTTTTTTATACAGGCACAACCCATGCCTATATGTTTATGTATATAAACACAATATAGCACAAGACAGAATTAACCTGTAAAAAAAGTGTCAACATATTCTTTTTTTAAAGGTTATTCTTTGCCCTATACTCCTCCGTGATAAAACTGTATGTCTGAACAATTATAAGAATTGCCCCTACTACCCTACGACATTTGAATTTGTGAGCGAGACAGAGGGCAGGCACGGGGGCCTACCCCTACAGCATTGAATAGCCACCGCTGGCGTGGGGGCAGATGATCCCTTATCCCTTATCCCTTATCCCTTATCCCTTATCCCTTATCCCTTATCCCTTATCCCTTATCCCTTATCCCTTATCCCTTATCCCTTATCCCTTATCCCTTATCCCTTATCCCTTATCCC
>JAHIZN010000071.1 GCA_018814245.1 bacterium | reverse complement strand
TGTCGCGTCAACTTTAATTTGTCGCACAACCATTGTAGTACTGCGTCATCATTAAAGTTTAGGATTAAACATGTGTCACTCCTGCGAATGCAGGAGTCTCCCTCCTGTTTTGAGGGGCAATCTACAGACAGATTAGATTCCTGCATTCGCAGGAATGACAGAGCATCGGATAACCGTACTATCCGACACTTGAGAGTTGACACGACAATAGCTGCAGGGCTTGTCCCTGCCATAATCATTCCTATGTCTGAATAGTTACATTATATCTGACATTCCGCGCACCATAATGAGTAATAAAATCGGTATCTGTCCATGATTCTCCTGCTTTATTTAACGGTTGTTGTTTCTCTTCCCCTCCTGAGATATTGGAAAGCAAATCTTAACTCTATGCTGCCATTAGGTTTTCAAGCTCTACCACTGGCTTTTTATTTTCAAGATCAAAGTATTCAGATGCATCAATAATCTCGATACCTACTATCTCTTCATTCATACCAAGATCAACAGCAATATCTTCTGTTAATCGTATTGTAGTTACTTCTGTTGGCTTTTTTTTAAAGGATATATAGGCGGCATCAACTTCCTGGTCATATTTTATCTTCATATCACACCCCCAATAAAAAATACATATACGGTTACAACTACAAATTTGTCTGGTTCTTCAGCTACAACAGGCATCACCTGTTTAGCTTGATAGTATTTACCTTTCCACATCGCATTATAATTAAAATTCTTACGGAAGGAAAGCCTTCCTTTTTTAGCAGAAAGATATTCCCCTGTCCTTATTGCCAGTTCAACTTCCTCGTTTGATGCCCCTCTATAAATTATGTTGTCAATAGCATGTTGAGAAAATTTTATAGGTTTTTCTATCTTCAAACTCTTCACCTGCTTAAAGGAGATATTGCAAAGAATATCTGTAATTGTTCAGCAGTCAGCAAAGACCATAAAATCAAGGCAAATGCTTTGCATCTCCGGCTGGGGACCTCGCCCACGGCTCGCCGGTGCTGTAGGAGATAGCACCTCTGTCAGCTGACTGCTGATAGCTGAATGTTTACTTTTATTGGTACAGAAATCTCCTGCTTAATGGATAACCGCAAACACATCATTCCATCATAGCATGTAATCTGCCAATCAGTTGCTTCCCACACCACCCTCTTCCTTGATCCTCTTCAAATATTCCAAAAAGAATGCCAAAAACACACCCATAAACAGGCTCAATGTCCCGGCAATCATCATATTTGCCTTGATCTTTGGCTTGCACTTTTTCGCAGAGGCTACAGCCGTATCCAATACTTGAACCGAGGGGGTATCCCTTGCCTCTGATATTTTTACCTGTTCATATTGCTGGGTAAGCAGCTCAAACACTGTTTCCTGAATCTTGAGTTCACGCATCAATCGGGTAATATCCAACCCCAACCTTGGTGTTTTTGAAAAGGATTCCTTGCCGCACTTCATCTTGCCAAGCTCCTTTTTTAATTGTTCTATCTTAAGCCTTAACTTCGACACATCAGGATGATCAGCGGTTGCATAGCTTTGCATAACCTTAAGCTGCACCTCTGAGGCCATAATCTCCCCCTCTATTTGGGCGGATGCACCAATAGCTGCCTTTGCCTGTTCACCTATCTCCACAATCTCCTGCTGTGTCTTAAACCCGGTTAATCTTTCTTCTGCATCTATCAGACTTTTTTCCGTCTCTTTCAGCCTTTTTTCAATAAATATTCGTGCCTGCTGTGCCTGGCTAAGTGCCAATCCTCGCGACATCAAATCCAGATTGCTCACATAAAAATTGGCTATCCCTGCTGCCCTCTTTGCATCCGTATCCTGAACCGTAATGGTAATCAAGTCATTCTTTTTCCCAACAGATACCTTGGTTGCCTCTTTTAATCCCCGCCTCGCATCCTCGATTATTTTTGCCTTATATACCATTAAAAGATTAAATTGTTTGATAACTGCATCCGCCATGTTCCGGCTATTAAGAATAGCCACAAAGGTATCCATAGAACTCTTTTGTCCCATGCCCATAATACCCATAGCTGATTGCAATTCAGGAAAGGCTGCCAGAGACATTCCCCCCCTGGAGCCATCCTGCGGGGAAAGGATGGTAACCGTGGACTCATATATTTTTGGCATTAGCAGGCTGACAATCATGGTGAGTAAGACAGATATTATGCAAATGGTAATGATTAATGCCCGATATCTGTTAATAACCCGTAAATAGTCCAACAAATTTATCTCTTCATCCATAATAACACCTTGAAGTAATTAAAAATTATGAATTAAAAATTAAAAATGAGAGAAGGAAAGGAAATTAAAAATCATTTTCTTATCCTTCAATTTTTAATTCATAATTCATAATTTTTAATTTTACTGGAAAGCTACTTAAAAACATTGATGATAACAGCAATACTTGTAGTTAATTGATAGACAACCTCAATTATCTCCTTAACACCTATATGCTTTTCAATCCGAGCGGGAACAACGATTATATCACCGTTCCCCACCAGATTACATCCCAGAAATCCCTTCTTTTCCACACGGCCATTAGGCTTAATCACATAAACCCCTGATTTATCTGCTTGTTTGGTTAATCCGCCAACAGCAGATATATAATGCCCGATACCCCTGTTGCTGCGATACAAGATCGCCCCTGGATTATACACCTCGCCAATAATAGTCACAGAAACAGGAGCTTTGGGAATAAACAGGGAATCCCCATCACAAAGAATAATGTCATCACGGGAATTTTTTAATCTCTCAGAACTGGCAAGTTTTAGCACTATCCTGCCCTTTGATACCTTAGCCATGGACATCTTTAGCAATTCCTTTTTATTTGCCAATGCTTGTTGTTTGCTAACTAATTCTTCAGGCAGTAACCTTTGCTCCAATATCCCTGTCTCTTCTTTCACCAAACTCTCTTCCTCGATTAATAAAAATTTATCCTTCATCTCATTACCTTGAGTTTCCTTCACAGAGCGGCTGATAAATACTGCCCCTGCTAAGAACGCATCTTCCGTAAACCATCCTGCCCTTTGCAGCACAGAGCTTAATCTTTCATTCTTTGTGATGGCATATGTCCCAGGAAAAAGAACCTCGCCAGAGAGAGCCACAGTATCCTCCAGCCGCCACCCGGGAACCTGCCTGATAAACAAACTATCATCTTCCTGAAGGATAAGATCCTCATTAACATCATTTTCTGTCATTATCTTCTTCAGATTTACATGCATATGAATAAATGTCACCCCTGCATCATTCTTTGCTATCCGAAGGAGTTCTGCGTTAAGCATGGTGGCATCAATACCCAACCCGCCGGCTCTGGCAATAACATCAGATACCCGCATCCCCCTACCAAACGGATAAACACCTGGTTTTTTTACCTGACCGGTTATTTTTACCACAGGGGTTGGGTCAGGTTCAAACACAGAATAGACAAACACATGATCAAACTGCTGTAGCTTTACATCCCTTTCTTTATCACCGCTAAGCACATTATTAATATT
>JAHIZN010000007.1 GCA_018814245.1 bacterium | reverse complement strand
CGGAAGTTTATACTATTCTGCATTTACTAATCCGCAATTCACAGGGACACCTATAGCCGGAGGGACAGGGACATTTAGTGGTCCAGGAACCGTCAATTATTCATTAGAAATACCAGAAGGGACATATTCTCTACGGGCATATCTTGATGTTGATGATGATATGATCCCCTCTGACCATGAGCCTGTGGGTATTTGCGGCAGCCTATCCCTTGTCTATTGTCATCCATGGCAGATTGTTGGGACACCAACATTGGTAAATGTTTACAGCGGTTCTACCACTCAAGGCATGGATTTTGGGTTGAGTCATAATGTACAAAGCTTAATAGGCGAAGCAGTTGATAATACAGAACTAATCTGGACAACCGGGGGAGCGGCGAATTGGTTCAGGCAGACTGATTCTGATTATTCTTATTATGGTGGGGATGCGGCACAAAGCGGTAAAATAGACCATGGCAAAGAAACTTATATCCAAACTACAGTAACATCACCCGGAACACTCACATTCTATTGGAAGGTCTCCTCAGAGGGTGGATGTGATTATCTTAGATTTTATATAGATGGTCTTGAGCAGAGTAAGATTAGTAATGAGGTGGACTGGACGCAAATGTCTTATTTTATTCCATTGGGAACACATACACTTACATGGGCTTATATAAAGAATGATAGCTATGTTAATGGTAAAGATTGTGGTTGGGTGGATAAGGTAGGGTTTACCCAAGCTTCAGTGGGGAAAATAACCGGTGTTATTTTCTATGCAGGAACAAAAACCGGCAGCTTATATTATGCAGCCTTTGATAATCCGCAATTTAATGGAAAACCCGCAGCAGAGGGTGTAACTGAATTTAGTGGTCAAGGAACGCTCAGTTATACCTTAAAAGTACTTCCAGGAACATATTACCTAAGGGCATATATTGATATTGATGGTAATAGAAGACCCTCTGAAAATGATCAGGTAGGTCTTTATGGCACTTTATCAACAGCATATTATCCATGGCAGATTATTGGTACCCCTACGGCTGTGTATGTACCTGCAGATTCTATTGCCGCTGGAATAGATTTTGAGCTGACACATAACATAGAATCAAAGGAAAAGGAATGGACATTTATGGTTTATCTTGACGGAGATAATAAGTTAGAATCATCGGCAATTGCTGATTTCATAGAGATGGCAAATGTCGGCTCAGATGATTACATAAATATTGTTGTTCAGTTTGATAGGATTAATGGATATGATAGTAGTTATGATAATTGGACGACTACAAAAAGATTTTATGTAACAAGAGAAATGACTCCTACCAAGGGTAATGCCTTAGAGGATATAGGTGAAGCGAATATGGGTGATCCGACAGTGTTGGCTGATTTTATGAACTGGGCAATGAGCAAGTATCCTGCAAAAAGGTATACAACAATCTTATGTAATCATGGCGGTGGTTGGAAGCAGCTTAAGGCAATACAACCAAAACTGCCTTATAAAGAGATATGCGTGGATGATACGAGTAAAGATGTTTTATTTATGGAGGAGGTAAAAGAGGCTCTGGCAACAACCACAACAAATTTAGGACAAAAGATTGATTTAGTAGGCTTTGATGCTTGCCTGATGGGTATGATTGAGGTTGGATATTGGATAAAAGACTATGCAGGGGTTATGGTAGGCTCTGAAGAGTCAGAACCTGGTTATGGCTGGCCTTATACCCCTATTTTATCAATGTTAACCCAAAATCCTACTATGCCTGCAAAGGAATTAAGTAAGATAATGGTGCAAGAATACATTAAATCTTATGGTTCTATGACATATAATGTTACCCTGTCAGCCATAGATTTAGACAAGATACATGAGGTGGGTTCATGTACAAATAATCTTGTAAATCTGATTAATAATGGTTATTGGGATAAGATCAAATATGCCCGGGATAATGTGCAAGAATATAGTGATAGAACCCATATTGATTTATCACATTTTGTAAGGCGTATCTGTGCTGCTATACCTGAGACTAATATCCAAAATACAGCCAATAGGCTTATTGAGACAATAGATTCTGCGATTATAGCTAATGGGGAGAAGGGTTATCCTGATTCTCATGGTTTAGCTATTTACCTTCCAGACCCAAACCCAGTAAATGAACAATCGTATGATGAAAATTACGATTATATTGATTTTGCCAGGGCAACAATCTGGGATGAATTTTTGAAAAGCTATTACGATAATTATGTAAAAGGGACGATAACAATGCTCGGCAGCTCAGCAGAAGTTTTACCTGGGGGGATAGCTACTTATAGCATAACCTATCGTAATATAGGTGCTACTCCTTTCTTCTGCGGGATGATTAATGATATTTTACCCCCTGAATTAGAATTTGTCGGCTCTAACCCTCCTTATTCTGGATATGCCCCTAATTTTTATTCATGGAAGGTAGGTACTATTACTCCATATCAGGGTGGGACAATTACCATAATAGCTCTGGCAGCAACCAATACCCTGCCGGGTAGTTGGCTTGAAAATAAAGCAGAATTATGCAATGGCAGTAAGAACCTCCTATGCAGTTCTACTTTCTCTGTCCATGTAAATACGCCGATTATGGGTTCTCTGACAATTAACTCTACTCCATCAGGGGCTAAAATTTATATAGATAATGTAGATACCAATAAACTCACTAATTGGACATCTACTATTTTAACAGGCACGCATACTATCAGGCTAACCCTATCTGGCTATACAGATTGGAGAAGAAGTGTGCTGATAACAACAGGAACAACAACCATTGTTGAAGCCGTTCTGGATAAGGCTGCTCCGGTTATGGTATATCCATCAAGGAAGATAGTTAATGTGAAGGATGAGTTTGATATTGACATCAAGGTTGGAACCGTTACCAGCCTATATGGCTTCCAGTTTGATATGAGGTTTAATCCAAACCTTCTGGAGGTAGTCAGTGTTACTGAGGGTACATTCCTGAAGAGCGATGGTGGCTCTACCGACTGGGTCTCTCCAACCATTGGGACAGATTCAATTCTTGCTGGCTGCACAAGATGTGGCACTATCACAGGGGTGAGCGGCACAGGAACATTGGCTGTGATTAGATTGAAGTCAAAAGGGGTTGGCACCAGTTCTATAGAGCTTTCTAATATTATCCTTAAGGATAATTCTACCCCTATTCCTCAAACCATATCTGCCATTCCATGCAATGGAGTAATCTCGGCAGCTCCATGGGATGTTGTGAGGAACGACAAGATAGATATTACTGATCTTTCTACTGTAGGTATCCATTTTGGAGAAACGACAGCTTCTCATGGTTTTTATCCCCCTGCTGACATAAACGAAGATGAGAATATAAATATTACTGATCTTTCTACAGTGGGTATTCACTTTGGAGAAAACTATGCGGCTATCTACAAGTGTCCTAAGCTCTCTTCCTTTGCACCTTTTTTGAAACCATTAATTCTTCAAAAACCTTTGGTTAAGGTTGACCAAGGGGTTCAGTCTGCTGCCAATGGAACCCAGTTCAGTGTTGATATTAAGGTCGGATCCGTTACCAACCTATACGGCTTCCAGTTTGATATTAGGTTTGATCCAAACCTCCTTGAGGTAGTCAGCGTTATTGAGGGTACATTCCTTAAGAGCGATGGTACCTATACCACTTGGGTCTCTCCAACCACTGGGACAGGTTCAATTTCAAATATTGGCTGCACAAGACTTGGCACTACCACAGGGGTGAGCGGCACAGGAACACTGGCTGTGATTAAATTCAGGGCAAAATCAGAGGGGGTGAGTTTATTGGATTTACAGAATGTGCTTCTTAAAGACAATTCGCTTCCAGTGACTCAAGATATTTCCTCTGATGTGGCTGATGGAACGGTGACAATCACCACCGGACTTATTTCTTCTATCTTCCACAATGCTCTTGCTCCGCTTGGAATTGGGAAGGTGCTTACAGTAACCATGCAAGGTCAGGCAGGGGGTAAGGCTACATTCACAGTTATCGGTATTGCCGCAACCACAATGACTGAAACCTCATCTGGCACATATACTGGAAGCTACACAGTTAAAGCAGGGGATAATATCATTGGCGGCACAGTGACAGGTTATCTTACTATTGGCACTACAACCTACACAAAGGATGCTACACCTACTGTAACCCTTGATACCATTTCGCCGACATTTACTGTTACGGTTAGTCCAAACCCGGCAAAGGCAGGGACTGTAAGTATAATAGTTACAGCCAGTGAACAATTAGCTGGAACTCCGGGTCTGACAGCCAAAGATAGTGCCGGCGGGACTATTTCTACTGTTTTATTAGTAGACGCTAATCCGGTATTTACCTATTCCGGGACACTGACTGCTGTACAGGGAACGGCTACGGTAAATGTCTCGGGATCTGATTTAGTAGGTAATTTTGGCTCAAGATCTGCTACATTCCGGGTAGATACCATTCCAGCTACCTTCGCCATTGAAGTCCCTGCTTATGTAAAAGAAGGGACATTTACTGTAAAAGTGACTGCTAATGAGAAATTGAAAGGGACACCATCTGTGACCATAAAGGATAGCGGCAGCAACCCAATTGCTTTTGAGCTTATTTCTGCTGCAAATCCTGTATTTGAGTATCGAGGCAGTATTACTCTATCTACTGCTCAGGGGATGGCTGCTATTGAGGTTTTGGGGACGGATTCTGCTGATAATACAAGCACTCAGGCTGTTAGTTTTAAGGTAGATACCGCTGCGCCAGTCTTTACCATAATCTCGTCACAAAACTCATCTGGCGTAGGAACATTAACCATAATCGTAACCCCTGATGAGTTATTGAAAGCAACGCCAACCTTAACCATAAAGGATAGTGCTAATGCTGCCATTACTGCTGCACTTATTGGTGTTGCGAATGGGACATGCACCTATCAGGCAACTATAACCTCGGCTAATGCGGATGGGACAGCCACGATTATTGCCGGAGGGACAGATTTGGCAGAGAATATTGGGAATGCAAGCAAGATATTTCAGATAAGCATTCCAAGAATACTTTTACCAGATGACGGGATTTCACAGGCGGCAACAGTAACTACTATTTTGCAGCCATTTGTGGTAAAACTGACGGATAGTCTGAATAAACCAATGTCTGGATATACTGTCAAATGGGAAATAGCCGCAGCTCCTTCATCATCTGTCTTGTCTTCTACCATAACTACTACCAATGCAGAAGGATTAGCCAGCACAACATTGACATTAGGAACCAAGTCAGGCACTTACATCGTTACAGCAAAGGGTGATTCATTAATGGCGACATTTACGGCGATAGCTGCACCGGGCACATTAACACAAATCAAGGTTTCTCCTGACACAGCATATGTTAGTGTCCATCAACCATTTGTGTTTACCGCTACAGGGTATGACGGATACAACAACAAAATTGAAGGGCTAATCTACGATTGGTCAAAAGAAGGGGACATTGGCTCACTTACCTCTGCTGTTGGTACGGCTACGATACTTAATGCTGCCTCAATCCTGACTTCAGGCACTATCACTGCTGGTACTCAAGGGATTAGTGGTATCGCTAAGGTTGAAACGGTGAATAGTCAACTCACGAATGTTACTGTTACTTCAGCAACTTCAACAGTAGAGATGCAGGGGAGTCAATCTTTCACTGCACAAGGACTTAATCAGTATGGATCTTCCATTGCAGGAGCGACTTATACATGGACACTTGAGCCTGCCACAGGAAGAGGAACCATAAGCACAACTACCACTCAAACGGTTCTATTTACTGCCTCTGGAGCAGGTACTGCCAGTCTTCATGTAAAGGCTGAGTTTGGGACACAAACAGTTGCCACAACTACAACGATTACTGTAGTCAACGGTGTGGTTCACCATATTGACATTACCTCAGCAATGGCTGCTATTGAGGCAAGAGGGACGACCTCCTTTACCGCTGAAGCATTTAATCAGCATGGATATCCACTAACCGGGATTACCCAGTTTAACTGGCAAGTAACAGTAGGAAGTGGAACGATAAGCGGCAGTCCGGGTAAAACGGTAGTACTTGTAACCAATGATGTTGTGGGTACATTGACACTGACTGCTTCGACCAGTACGGTTACAGGTATAACAACGGTTGCAGTAACTCACGGCAGTGTTAGTGTGGTAAGCGTGAATCCTCCTGCCGCAGAGGTTGAGGCTATGAGCAACAGGACATTTACTGCAAGTGCGGTTAATCGATTTGGACATCCAATTCCAGCAGCAGTTTTAAGCTATTCATGGGGGTTAAACAGTCTGATAGGTGGGAGTATTACACCGACTACTTCTGCTACAGCTACATTCACCGCAGGCAGTCGGACAGGTGGTGGAATTATTACTGCTGAGGCACAAGGTAAAAAGGCTACTGCTACGGTAACAGTTACCCCGGGACAAGTTGCAAGGTTAGCATTTGTGCCACTAACAGCAGGGATTTTAACTACAGGCATGGCAGGGGCAATGACTATTCAGACACAGGATCAATTTGGCAATTCAATTCCTGCAACTACTGCAACAACTATTTTTGTTTGTGGTGTTGGGCAATCCAGATTTGCCGAGGTATCTTCAGGGGCTATTTGGACTACCTCCGGCACATTCACGATTACAGGCACGAGTAATTTAACCTTCTTCTTCAAGCAAAATGACACTACCACACCAGCAATTGTTACCGCTGCCATTCTGGGAGCAACTACCACTGCAACTTGTTCAGTTACCATCCTGTCATTAAGCAACAGCAGCTCTGGAACTGTGATAGGGGATGATGGCAAGACAATGGTGAAGGTAGGAACAGGAACACTTGCCGGTGCAGGCTATATTGAGATAGATACAACGGGTGCTTCTACGGCTGAAGTTCTTGCCGGCAATGCGAGGGATGATGCAGACCTGAGAATAAACCGTGTAGAAGGGACATTACGAAGGTTCACTATTCATAATAATGCTGCTATTGCATCTATAGTTCGTATTGCCATTTCGTATCAAGATAGCGATCCTGATGATGGTTTCGTAGACGGAGTTACCCCACTAATGCGAGTAAGCTCTTTAGCCATTTATCATTTGGCAGGAACAGGGATAGATGCATTCTGGAAGAAAATTGACTCCTCGTGGGTAGATAAACAAAATAATGTTGTGTATGCTGATGTACCAAGTTTCTCGTTCTTCCAACTGATGGGAATTGGGTTTGAGTCTACTTCTGAGAAGGCATTGGTCTATCCTAATCCATACTATGCAGATAAATATGCAGGGATTGGAATAACCTTTGATAGACTCAGTATAGATTCCACCATCAAAATCTTCACCATTGCCGGTGAATTAGTTTGGGAAACGAGGGTAAATAGCCCGCAAATGAGATGGGATGTCTGCAATTCTGTCGGCGAAAGAGTAGCAAGCGGTATCTACATCTATCTCATAAAAGACCCAGTTGGAAATGAGAAGGTTGGGAAATTGGGTGTGATACGATAGATTAGGGGTAATTGCCAATAACATGTGGCATATCCTGATAAAAATACAAATTCCCGTAATGGGTCAGTGCTTGGCAGGGAAAAACGGATAACCGCAAAGGATGCAAAGAAATCGCAAAGAGCACAAATATTTTTTTCTTAGTGAACCCTGTGTGTCCTTTGTGTTCGTTGCGGTTAATCTGAAAAGAAGGAATTGCCATAGGTTATTGAGCAATTACATAATTTTTAATTTATAAGAGGTGGTATCATGACAATAGAAGAATTGCGTGAGGAAATAAATAGGATAGATGGGGAGATATTAAGCCTTCTGAACAGTCGGGCATCGTGTGCCCGTCAGATAGGGGAGCTGAAGCAGAGGAATGGGCTTCTAACCTATCATCCTGCAAGGGAAGAGGAGATATATCGTCGGCTGATGGCTGATAATTCTGGCCCACTTTTATCTGAATCAATTTGTGCCATATATGCTGAAATAATCTCTGCCTGCAGGGGGATAGAGAGCCCGATTAAGGTAGCATATCTTGGCCCTGAGGCAACCTTTACTCATATGGCTGCCAGACGCAAGTTTGGTTCATCCGTAGAGTTTGTGCCTGCTGCTTCTATTGCAGATGTGTTTATAGAGGTAGATAAAAAAAGGGCAGATTATGGTGTTGTGCCGATAGAAAATTCAACAGAAGGGGTGATTACTCATACATTAGATATGTTTATTGAATCAAATCTGAAGATATGTGCAGAAATTCTTCTGGAAATCTCCCAATGCCTTCTTTCAAAATTATCACTTGGAGAGATAAGACGAGTTTATTCTCATCCCCATGCCTTTGCTCAAATTCGGGGATGGCTCAAGTCTAATCTTCCTGCTGTAGAATGTGTTGAGGTTTCAAGTACTGCTGAGGCTTCCCGAAGGGCAGCCATTGAGCCAAATTCAGCGGCAGTAGGCAGTGATCTGGCTGCTCAGGTTTATCAGCTGAATATCTTATCTAAGGGAATTGAGGATAGGGTGGATAATTATACCAGATTTTTGATTATTGGCTCTTCTTCTGTTGGTCGTTCTGGAAATGATAAGACATCAGTCATGTTTTCGATTAAGGATAGGGTGGGGGCTCTCTATGCTATGCTTTCACCATTTGCTAAATATAATGTCAATTTGACCAAGATTGAGTCCAGACCATCAAAAAATACTACATGGGAATATATCTTTTTTATTGATATGAATGGTCATATTGAGGATGAAAATGTTAAAAAAGCAATAGATGATCTTCAAAAGGATTGCCTTTATCTGAAGGTATTGGGATCGTATCCAGTGGCAGGTTGATGAGGAGCAGAAAGGTTATCAGTGGTAATGAGCAGCAATTCTGTGTGAAAATTGACTTAACCCAAAGTGGTTATTGATGTTTCCTGCAATAAGTTCGCGAAAATTTATTTACCATTATAAGCAAAAGTGCAATAATTTCAACGAGTTGCAAGTTTCACACAGAATTGTTGGGTAATGAGTCAGTGAGTTGGTATGAAAAATGGACAACCATAAGGTATGTCCCTACTACCAGATGTTTGCTTCTTAATCCCAGCCTATCGGTTCATCCCCCATCCATCAAGCAGACACTTCCGCTTTTCACTTTCGCTTAAAACAATTCGGCAGTCTTCCCAGTTTGTGCTATTGACTGCTTGCTTTTCATACTTGATTTCAAAGGGATGCTGCATTGGCACATCATCAATAATTTTTTCTGCATCGGCTTTTTTGCCCATTGCCACCTGCACCCAAACATCCTCCAGTACATCAGGCAGCTGACCGAAAATATCGCTGATGTTTTGCAGGTGTTTTGACAGCATAGAATGAACACGGTCTTCAACTGAATCCTTATACCGCATATTATATATCAGCACCTTATCGCTTTGCTGTCCTATACGCTGAATACGACCCTTTCTTTGCTCCAGCCTTGTAGGGTTCCATGGTAAATCCAAATTGATTAAGGTTCCGAGTGTTTGCAGATTTAACCCTTCAGAAGCCGCATCTGTACCAACAAGAATTTTAATCTCTCTTGTTTTAACCATTCGCTTTATGTCCTCTTTGGTGTGCTTGTGGTATTTTCCATCATGGATAACACCAGATTTATCCCCACCGGCATAAAGACCAATGGATACGCCCTCTAAAT
>JAHIZN010000070.1 GCA_018814245.1 bacterium | reverse complement strand
CGGAACAGGAATTTGGCACGAGAAGCATACAGCATATTGCGTGTAACTGCTCAATATCCTGTGGCAATTCGCAGGAGGTTGAAAGCAACAGTAACTATTCAGGCAGCAAGAATACAGATACAGAGGAAGAGCCACAAAGGGTGTAAATTCTAAGAGATAAAACATTATCGGGCTCTTCTCATTTGCGGTTACCTTGTTATCGTTATTGTTCGCAATTATTCTCCCTAAGGAGTTACACCCTTTGTGGCTCTTCTTCTGTAAAAGAGTGTTGAACTTGCTACTGGCATGTGCGATATATTCGTACCTACAATTTCAGGAGGAAAAACATGAAAATAATTCCAATTGCCTTTGATTCATTAGGAACAAGGTCCATGGCTACTTATATTGAGACAGCAGATATTAAGGTTGTTATTGACCCCGGGGTAGCCCTTGGAAAGGTAAGATATGATTTGCCGCCACACCCCATGGAAATAGAACGAGAATCTTTGCATTGGGCAGCAATCAGGCAGTATAGCAGGCAGGCAGATGTCTTGATAGTCACTCATTATCATTACGATCATCATAACCCGTCTGAGCCGGATATCTTTAGAAATAAGATAGCCTTGCTTAAACACCCTCAGGAGAATATAAACAAGAGCCAACAGGGAAGGGCAGCTTATTTTCTGGATGTAATCGGAAGCATTCCAGAGGGAATAGAATATTCTGACGGTAAGGAATTCAGGTTTGGAGATACATGTATTAAGTTTTCTCAGGCTGTGCCCCATGGCAATAATGATCGGCTTGGATATGTTACAGAGGTATCTATCACTGATGGAAACTACAAGCTTGTCCATACCTCGGATATTGAGGGCGGCAACCTTGATTGTCAACGGGATTTTATTATTCAGGAAGACCCTGATATGGTTATTTTTGATGGACCAATGACCTATCCCTACCAAAATGTTATTCCAAATATTGTGCAAATACTAAAAGAAACAAGGGTCTCTGATTTTATCATTGACCACCACTACTTACGCAACCTGAAATGGCGGGAAAAGATTGCAGAGCCGTTTAGTGTTGCAGACAGCATGGGGAAAAGGTTTGGATGTGCAGCCATGTTTTTGGGCAAGGGAGAGGATTTGCTTGAGGCACGGCGGAAACAGCTGTATAAAGAATATTCGTAACTATTTAGGTGTAATTGATGCGAAAAAGAGAAATCCAACCTTGACATTTGTGAAAATTTCTGTTATATTTATTGAATAAATATAATTATTGCTGTGTCACGATTAAATGTTAGGATATAAGAAGATTCCTGCATTCGCAGGAATGACAACCTCTACTACATTTTTACTCACAAATGTCACTCCTGCGAATGCAGGAGTCTCCTGTTTTGATTGAGAAATTATTACTACTCAGACAGATAGAAAATGATGTACAACATCATATCGTGATGTATCACATTGTTTGAATACAATATATAATAATTGTTCCATCATAAGTGTCAGAGTGGTAATAGTTACTCTAAACTTTAATGATGACACAGCAATATACAGGCAGTAGAATTCAGAGGTTAGAATTCAGAATGGAGAGGGAAGACGGCGGCTACAATGTCCGCAGCTGCGAGTTTCCTGCGAATAGCTGTAGCTGAAGGGTGCCAGGGGTGCTACCCCCTTGTCCCTGCCTTAATCACTTTTGTTGCCTGAATAGTTACTTAATGTAGATAAATAGCAAGTGTTTGGTTCAAAAGGAGATTATGATGACAGAGAATTATCAGGTTTCACAGGAGCTTATGGAGCTGACAGAAGAAAAATTGGAAAAGATTGGACAGGAGCATACCCGAATAGGCGGTATCAACTATTTTAGAGAAAATCGAGTAAAGAATCAGATGGTCTGGGGAAATACCATTGTTGGTGAGATTGGTGGAAGTGCTCAGGAATCATACAAGATACGGATAGATGTAACGGAAGAAAAGATTAAAAGCACTTGTAATTGTCCCTATGGCGGCAACTATTGTAAACACGCCTTTGCTCTGCTTTATACATGGATACGAACACAAAATACATTCAAACGACTGGAAAACATCGAATTTATCCTTTCAAAAAAATCCAGCTCTGAGCTGACGACAATCTTACTGGAAATGGTGAAAAATGATCCACATATAATTCAAGAATTGCATATTGATGAAAAATATCTCTACGAAACATCCCAGGAAAAGGGTAAAAGATATGAGGATTTTTATCGCATCTCTTCACCAAGCATTCAGCAGACGCAAGAGCTTCTTGAAAAGCTGAAAAAGTTTCATGGCATGGCTGTTAATTACACAAACCAAGGAAATCATCACGATGCGGCAAAGGTATTGCAAGCACTTATCCTGAAAGGACTTGAAAAATATAGCGAGGTTGACGACTCTACAGGTATATTGAGCGATTTTCTGGAAGAGTGTATCCATTTTTATTCCGGATGTATTTCCATGTCATTAAAAACCATTGAAGAAAAAAAGGATTTCTTTAAGCAGATATTTGAGCTTTATCTTAATGAAACACATGGCTTTGCACATTCCATGATGGAACTTATTGCAGGTAATTGTACTGTACACTTAGAGTATCAGTTTGTAGAAGAGTTGTGTAAAGGAAGATTAGTTGGTACTCATGAACCAGCTCAAGTGACTGAATATGATCGTGAAAAGATAGTTGAGCTTTTATTGGAGCTGTATCAACGAGAGGGCAAGGATGATAAGTTTGTCAGCCTTGCCAGACAGGAAATTGATTCATGGCGTGTTTGTTTGCGGTTGTGTGATAAATTAGAGTCATTAAACAGGATAGAGGAGGCTGTGCGATACTACAAGCGAGCTCTTGAAGAAGAAACAGGAAAATATCCAAAACTGCTTATGCAAAAGAAGCTGGCAGAATTGTACGAAAATCATAATCAAAAGGAGAAAGCCCTTGAGATATACATCTCTTATTTTAACGAACGAGGCGACCTTGAAATCTATGAGAAGATAAAAAAATTATCGAGTGAAGCACAAACATGGGAAAATACCAGAAATACTATCCTTATCTCCTTGGGCAAGGCTGGGAAATGCCATACCTTAATAGATGCCTTACTTAAAGAAGGGGATATTAATTCATGTATCAAGCTGGCGATGATGCCAAATCAATCAACAAAGGATATTGCTAAGGTAGCTAATGCCATAAAGGATATAAAATCAAGAGAGTCTATTGCCCTCTTCAAAAAGCTTATCAATTATTATATTGCCCTAAAACGCCGCGAAGATTATAAATTTGCTGCAGAATATCTAAAAAGTGTCAAGGATATCTATGTTCAATTAGATGAAAAACAAGTTTGGGAAAAGTATATTAAACGATTAATCAAACAAAATGCCAGAAAAAAGGTATTGGTAGAGGAAATATCTCCGCTTGCATGAAGTATCGCAGGCTTCCAGCCTGCTGGTATGTGTAAATTAGTATGTTGCGGCAACAGCACAGACGATTGATGTGTCAATTGCTATGTATAAACAATAGGTAACTATTCAGTAGTAAAAATAAAATGCCACAGATTCACAGATTAAACTTATGAAATATTCAGAAAAAGGAATATCTGTTAGGGTTAATTGTAAACTTTGGTAAAAAATCTCATTAATACCAAAAAGAATGATCCTTAAT
>JAHIZN010000069.1 GCA_018814245.1 bacterium | reverse complement strand
GTGGTGGTTTAAAGATTAGTGATGTTATACATAGTAGGTAGCCGTTCCTGCCCGCAGCAGCTCAACATTTGGCGTTAGGCTCTAAAAGGATATAATTTACCATGAGTCCAACTGTTTTTCGTCATAAAAGTTATCGATTTTTCTTCTTTTCCCGTGAAGAGAAAAGAATACATATTCATGTATCTTCTGGTGACGGTGAGGCTAAGTTTTGGTTAGAGCCCTCTATTTCGTTAGTTCAGAATTATGGTTTATCTCAAAAAGAGCTTCGTGATATACAAAAAATTATTGAGGAGAGAAAAGATGAAATTAAGGATAACTGGAAAAAGCACTTCCCAAGTTGAGGTATTAAACATCTCTAAATATGGATTTTGGCTGATGGTACATCAGAACGAATATTTTTTACCATTTTCAGCCTTTACTTGGTTTAAAAATGCGAATATTTCATCTATTCTGAATGTTGAATTGCCACAGCCACATCATCTTTACTGGCCAGATTTAGATGTGGATTTAGAGATAGAATCTATTGAATCACCAGAAAAATATTCACTTATATACACTTAGAGCCTAACCATGCGCTGCAGTTGACGGCGAGTACGCCGCAACTGAGCTTTATCGTTAGGCGAAAAGGAGAAAATAAAATGAAGAAAATTATATTTCCATCCATGTTGTTAATTTTTGTTCTTACATCGTGCAATTTGTTTGGACCAAGTGCAAAGGATATTTTGACGAAATACCTGAACAGTTATTACAAAGGCAATTATAGCGAGACCTATGCCCTTTTATCTGCAAAAGACAAGAATTTCAAAGATCAAAAAAAATATGAGGCAGAATTTAGCGAAAATCCTTTCTCAAAACTGTTTGTCGGCAAGATTTCTTTTAATGTGAAAGAGGTGAAAATCAACTGCAATAATGCCGAAGCAACAGTGGAAATTACCGGCCCAGATTTAAGCAAAGCAGCGGCTGACCTCATGGGTATTGCGTTTGCATCAGCATTTGGCGGAAAAAAAGACGATAAGGCAATGGAAAATATGGTCGCTGAAAAACTTAAGGATAAATCATTACCGATGACGACTACAACACAAACATACGATCTCGTTAAAGACAACGAGGGTTGGAGAGTTTTTCTGAATTGGGAAGGTCAGAAAAAAGCAGAAGAGATTTCTGAACAAGCGACGCAACTGGAAAAGAGCAAGAAATTTGAGGAGGCAAAGGCAAAATATCAAGAGGCTCTTTCATTAGACAAAAACAATAAAACCGCACAAGGGAAACTGGCCGAGATTGACAAAGCAATAAAGGCATATAAAGCCAAGAAAAGCTACTTTGACAAGATCGAGGTAAAAAATATTCATCTCGGTACTGACTTTCTCGGTGCAGTCGGCGTTTTTGGAGAAATAAAAAATAATGGTGACAAAACGCTTAAGCAGGTTGAGGTAACGGCATACTGCCTTGATAAAAATGACAAGGTTGTTTTTGAAAAAACATATAATCCTGTCTTAGTTTCAGAATATTCATTTATGACAGACAATACGCCATTGAAACCGAACTACAGTCGGAGGTTTGGGTATGAGCTCAATGACGCGCCGTCGGACTGGAGTAAGAAAGTTACTGTTGCAGTTACAGATGTGGAATTTCAATAGAAGACAAAGAAAAATCGCTTAACAAAAAAATTAACCCGACTGGCGATAACGCTTGTTTGTTTTTCAATCTTGCTGGTTGCGACAGCGGGTTATTTAAGTCGTTAGAGTTCTTAGGAGAAGATGTATCATGAAAACAATCGCACTTATTGCAGCGCTAATTTCAATTAACGCCTATGCAGAAGACCAGACGGCAACAATCGACGGTACTGGCAAGAAGGTGGCGATTCACGAAAATGGAACATGGGAGGCGTTGCCAGCACAACCTCAACACCCAATGGCAGCAGGGATGGAGCTTCACGAAAATGGAACATGGAAGGCGTTGCCAAAGCCTGAGGTGAAGTTAATTGATCAACCAAAGGATTTGGCTTCCGCCGTCACTGTATTTGATACCACGATGGTGGTAAAGAAAGTCAATTACAACGAGTCCGTGACGCTCGCAATCAGATATGAAAACCATACGAGCAAGCGAGCAACCGGGTTAGTTGCAAGCATAGTTGTAAAAAATGGCTTTGGCAATGTGCTGTATGCAACAACATTGCAAGAAGATGTAGCAATTGAGCCTGGAGCAAAAACATCCGGCGATATGTATTGGCATTGGGATGACAACCAATTCATCAAGGGAGAGCCATACGACAAGATGTGGCAGGCCGCGAGCAGCAACACCGCGAAGGTTGAGGTAAAGATTCTCAAGGTGATTTTTGAAGACGGCACCATCTTGAAAGCCAGCGTGCCCCAGCAAATCAAAAAGAAGAAGTAAGAACTCTAACCAATCACTGAAGCTAACGGCGTTTCACGCCACAGCTTAGCTTTGTCGTTAGG
>JAHIZN010000068.1 GCA_018814245.1 bacterium | reverse complement strand
TGCAGCATATTGCACCTTTACAGAGGGTAACCACAGGGGGTTACCCCTACTCTGAAATCACCAATTACACCAATCTGCAACAAAATTCAAGAGACAGAATAATCTACTGTAAATTTGTTCTAAGTATAAATAATATCACCTTCTTCATGGAAAGTCAATAAAAAAATTGCTTGTGTTATGTCAAAATTAATTGTAACTATTCAGGCATACAGAATTCAGGAGTCAGAATACAGAATGAAGACGACGACCACAAGAGGAGAGCACCTCTGGCAGGTCGCAGCTACAAGTTTCCCACGAATAGCTGTAGCTGCAGGGCTTGTCCCTGCCATAATCATTCCTATGCCTGAATAGTTACAATTAATTTTAGCATCATGTATGAAACTCCGATATATATCATTAGGGGGTGTAGAGCCATTGCGGTACTTAACAGAATTCATATCATATCTTGAAGCAGAAAAGAATTATTCTCATTATACTGTTGCTGGATACAAGAATGATCTTTTGATGTGTGATGATTTTTTGAAACAAGTAGATAATGGTGAGATGGAGCTTGGCAAGGATGAACTGGATCATTTATGGCTAAGACGCTATCTTGGTGAACTCCAAAAAAAGCAGTATTCAAGAACAACCATTGCCCGCAAATTAGCTGCCCTAAGAACCTATTTCAGGTTTCTGTGTCGGGAAAAGTATTGTCAGACAAACCCGGCAAAGGCACTTCACACCCCGAAATTAGAGATGAGGCTTCCCAAATTCCTGTATCCTGAAGAGATGACGACCTTGATTGATACCACAGGGACAGACAATATTCTGGAGCTAAGGGATAGGGCTATACTTGAATCGCTTTATTCAAGCGGGATGCGGGTTAGCGAGTTGGTTTCATTAAATATTGTGGATATGGAATTGGAACGAGGCATGGCAAGGGTTATGGGTAAAGGGCGAAAGGAAAGGTTGATTGCCTTGGGATCCTATGCTATATCAGCTATTCATGCATACCTTAATGCTCGCAATAAACTCTTGCAAGGAAAGCAGGAAACAGCTGTATTCCTGAATCATCGAGGTAAACGAATTACTGATAGAGGGGTAAGGCTGCTAATTCATAAGATTACCCAATTGCAAGGATCAAAACATGTCAGCCCACATATGTTGAGGCATACATTTGCTACACATATGCTGAATAGTGGTGCTGACTTAAGGATTGTTCAGGAATTACTTGGCCATGCAAGCCTTTCTACAACTCAAATCTATACCCATGTAACCAAGGAAAGATTGAAAACCGTTTATAATAAGGCTCATCCGAGGGCATAATCGACAGTAAATCGGCGGTGTTGCCTTAAATACTCCCTGCTGTGGTAATATGCTGGTTTCATTCGCTTGAGAATATAACCGAAAAATATCCACCTGTGCGGTTGTTGAATTAAGCCATAGAAGCATAACAATAGCACGCAAACACAGAAGAAGATCCACAAAGGGTGTAAATCGCAAGAGACTCTGGCCATTGTCAAGCTTTTTTCATTTGCAATTATTCCTGTTTCGCAAGGGGATAGGGGGATAGAGAAATAGGGAGATAGGGAGATTTTAAGGACACCACCAATATTTACACCCTTTGTGGTTCTTTCTCTGCCAGAGGTGCTCTCCTCTTCTCGTTGCAATAACTACTGACTAACGAGGCTTGATGTAATTATCCATAACCGCACAGGTGGAAAATATCGGGTCATCAGAGGCAGTCAGAAATGATAATTCAATATACCTGATGGTAAAATCCTATCCTTTCACAGCCTGCAATTTTTTCTGAATTTGAGGATCATTCGGGTTTATCTTTAATGCCTTTTGATACAATTTTTGTGCATCATCAGCCCTGTTTGTGTGCTCCAGCACCATTCCAAGCCCAAGATACGGCTCTGTTGATGATGGATTCAGCTCCATTGCCCTTTGAAACCATTTCTCTGCCTGTTCATATAATTCTGCATTGCCGCAAAAGCTTCCAAGCTGGGAATAGGCTGCCCCATAATTCTTGAAAATAACAGCTGTCCGCCAATCCTTGTAAATAGATTCATCCCTTACCCCGCGAAGGTTGAAATTCATATCCATTTCACCCAATATTTTTTTCATCTCCTCTTGAGTTATTTTAGGTATTATCTGGCAGAAGACACCCGCAGGTACAAGGGAAAATTCTGTCTCAAGTGGCTGTTGATACTCCAGATAGATAGCATGACGCTGGATATTGGCACGAATAAAGTTCAGGGTATAATCATCCAGGGTAGTAGAATATCCTGCCTGACTCATGGAAAAGGCAAACTCTTCAGGGTGCCGCTGCTTTAATAATTCCGTATACCATGCGTATTGCAGGAATGCCTTGTCAATGATCATGGTCTCAGGCTTTATTTGTTCTACGAACAAAAGATACCACGAGGGAAAACCAATATCATCACTGGCACAAAACATAACTGCCTTGTCCTTGAATACATTAAGGGTGTTTACCGCAGAATCATAGGCAAAGTAATGCTTAGATTTATCCTGCTGATGATAATGGCTGCAAAATGGAATAATAGGCAGACTCACACTGATGCAGGTCAATATCAGTGGTAATCGGCGGTGGAATTTAATTGTCCAGTTACAGATTCGTACAACAGCCACACCCATCCATACAGCAAATACAGCAAAAGAAGGGATGTAATAATCATCAATGTTCAGGATGTCATACCTGATGGAATGAAGAATGTCGGCTGCCACAATCAGGCATAGAAAAATAGCTGTCCTTCTGGATGTTTTTAAGAGGAAGAAAAAGCCGGCAATCCCAAGCCATAAAAGCCACCATGTAAATTGAGCCGGAAAAAAATTAGTGAGATGAGTCCAGAGATGCTCTATCAGCTTGATTGGCGATGAGGTAAAGTAATGCCCATACTGTTTTGCCGTAATATGATTGATAAACTTTTCCCATGTATCAGGGTCACCCCAGTCTGTCAGGGGATTCACCGAGGCACGAATAGGCAGATAAAGGTAAAGCAATAAGGGGAGAACAAAAAACAATGCCATCTTGAGATATGTGAGCCAGCTCAGCCGTGTGGTCATTCTCATATTAACAGCCATAATAAGGTATATACCTGCAGGCACAAGAAATATGCTTTGAAGGTGATGGGTAAAGGAAAGCCCCAAACAGAAGGCAAACAGATATAACAGCCCATAGGGATTACTACCTCTGGCAGCCAAAGGAGATGATCCCTTTTGCTTGTGGGTTGAGAGTTCCTGCCATTTGAGCAGGATGAAGATAAGAATGGCCGCAAAGGCAGCGTTCAGGGTATACTTTTCTGCAATAACCGCCTGTTTCCAGAATGTAGCGGCAAAGGCAAGCATGAAAGCCGCTGCTATTGCAGGAAAGCAAGCGATAATACCCTTGAGCCTGCCCTTGACAGGATCAGGGCAGACCTTAAGCACAATGAAGTAAACCATCATACAGGCAATGGATGCAGCCAACCCCGAAAGGATGTTCATCCTAAAGGCAATGTTACCAAAGGGAAGAATAGTCAGCCATAACTTCCCAAGCAAACAATAGAATGGATACCCTGGCGGATGCGGAATGCCAAGATTATATGCAGAAGAAACCATATCGCCGCTGTCAAGCAAACCAATGGTTGGGTAAAGGGTTTTGAGGTAGACAGCAAATATTGCGAGAAAAACAGCAATACCGCATATTATTTGGGCAGTAGAAAGGTGTACAGGGATGACATGCTCATCAGGGAAAAGAGTATTTATCCACGAAATACCTTTAGCTGTATTGGATTGTGCTTGTTTGATCCGTTTGGTTTTTTTCATTTTTTACACTATGTAGTAGTAATTTTCTATTATATGCAATCTGATAAATAACCTGACATAATAATTGTAGGGACAGGGGTGAGTTCTCCTTCTGAAGAAGGAATAACACACCCCATGTTAATTGCCAACTGCTCCCTTCTGTTTTCTGCCGCTGCCTATCTTTCCCTTCAAGGGAAGAACCCCACCTCTAATCCCTCCCAAGAGGCTTATCCTTACCCACAAGTCTAACCACCATTAATTCAGCAATTCAACAATTCATTAATTCAACAACTGACAATTGCTGAATCGTGGAATTGATGAATTGTTAATCATTTTGGGGTACATGCTTCTGCTGTTTTGCAGCATTTCCAATCAGAATTCTGTCCACCAAAGATGTGGGTAAGGATAAGCCCAAGAGGGAAATATGTCGTAGGGGCAGACCTTGAGTGTCTGCCCTGATACCACGAAGCGAAATGCCACAAAGCAAAATCCTACACATCTAACCCATTATGCAATATGTAATTAGCGAAAATGTTGTAAATTTTCTTGC
>JAHIZN010000067.1 GCA_018814245.1 bacterium | reverse complement strand
CTGCCCTCTTTAACCTTTCAGCATCCTCCAATGACTTAACAACATCTGTTCCTTCTGTCCCACCAAGTTCACAAGTTACCACAAACTTTTTACCAAATTTTTCCTTTAAGCTCATTTTTATCATACCTCCTTCTTAATTTCATCAAATTATTTATGCTCGATAAGTTGTTACGGAATTTGTTCATATCAGGATATGCATCTTTGAATTTGCTTTGAATTTGCGAATCATAGCAATAATGATTTTTCGTGTGTCTGCTTCCAAAAAATCGTGAAGTTGGTGAATAATAAAATATTCTACGCTATTAAGTTCGTTGAAAGCCATGCTAACTCCTTTTGAGACTTCGGAAGTCTCAAAACATCACCCTTGATTTAAGAGATTAATAAACGCTTGTTTATCAGGCAATACGGTCTGATAGCGGCTGGCAAAGATGCTGTCGTTATCTTGGGGCAGGGTAATTTCCACAAGTGTATCGCTTTTGTCTTTGCACAGGATAATGCCAACGGTTTTGTTTTCGTCTGTCAGTCGTACAAAGCGGTCGTAATAATTGACATACATCTGTATTTGCCCAATATCCTGATGGGTAATTTCACCGATTTTGAGGTCAATCAGCACAAAGCATCGCAGCAAGCGATTGAAAAATACCAAATCCACCTTGAAATGTTTTTCATCAAAGGTAAACCGCACCTGCCGCCCCACAAAGGTAAATCCTTTGCCCAGCTCAAGCAGGAAATGTTCTAATTTATCAATCAAAGCTTGTTCAAAATCGCTTTCTGAATAACGCTGCTGTTCAGGCAGGTCTAAAAATTCCAAAACATAAGGGTCTTTGAGCAGATCAATGGGTTTTTCAATAACTTGTCCTTGTTGTGCAAGCTGCTTTATACCTTCCTTATCCCGGCTTAATGATAGTCGTTCATACAAGGCACTGTCACATTGGCGTTTTAGTTCTTTGAGGCTCCAATTATTAGCAGCACATTCAATCTCGTAAAAATTTCGTTCATCAGGGTTTTCGATACGCATTAACTTAAGATAATGCGACCATGAGAGCGTGAATTTCCGCAACGGTGTTGTGGAAACAGCTTTGTCTCCGAATTTCGTCAACACTGTTGACGAAATTGATTTCGAGTATGCTTGATAGAAAAAACGCATCCTATCCAGATTTTCTACAGAAAAACCTTTACCAAATTCAGCCGTAAGTCGCTTGGAAAGTTCTTTCAATACCCGTTTGCCATATTCAGCCCTTTCCTTTCCCTGCTGCTCATCTTCTACAATCATCCGTCCTATTTCAAAATAGGTATAAACCATGGTTTGATTTACAGCACGCACAATTGTTTGTCTTGCGGTTTGCAGTAGTTCAGCAATGTTTGAATAGAGATTATTTGGCATTATATCGTTAGTCATACTTCAATTCCTATATTTTTCGAACTGTACGATTGTGGATAATTACATTAAAATTAATAGAATGCCCTTTCACAGGGCAGGGGCAAGCCCTGCAGCTACAGATATTCGAGAAGATTTGTAGTTGCGACCTGCCAGAGGTGCTACCACCTTGTGGTCGCCAGACACATTTTTTTGCTGTATTTCTGTGGCTTAATGCAACAACCGCACAGCTCGATATTTTTTAGTTGAGTAAACAAATTTTCCAAAGAAATATTGATTTGATTTTGCCTGATATTCTGTATTCTTGCTGCCTGAATAATTACATTATTCTTACACTATTTCCTCCATCTTCAATGCCGGATGTCCAACCTTTTGCATATACTCATAAACCTCTTCTTGTGTTGTGGCAATGGTTTCATCGGCAATCATATCCACAAACCTTTCCACGCCCATCTCCTTGGCTAACTTTTCCAATTTTTCCCTGAGCTGTTCCTTCAGGTTTCTGGGCAGCCATGCAAGCCTCAAGAGTCCGCCATCTCCGGAGATGAACTTCTTGCTGGTGATATAAAGCTTGGAATGTCCTATAAATCCTGGCGACTGCACGCCCCCGCCAACAGAGCCGGCAAGGGTGGAAAACTTCATCCCGCATGGGGTCATCATGCTTGAGTCTCTGTCTACGGTCATAATCCCATTGCACAGCGGCAAGAGGCAGGAGATACACTCAAAACAACCACACGAGGTCATGGGATCTTCCATCATGGTGTAGGCATTCATTCTCTCTATCTTGCCTTGAGACAAAGCCACAATAGCCTCATTTATCCCCTTCCATGCCCCCTTCTTCTCATCGATTACCTCCCCCTTCTTGACAGGTTTATTGGCTCCATGCGGGTCTATGCTATATGATGCCTTGCAATCAAGCCAGCTATAGGCTCCGCACAACCCTTGTCTCTCCGGAGTAACAATACAAACATGTGTTGGGGCAAAGGATTGACAGAGGGCACAAGAATAGAATACATCCACACCCTCATCTGTCATTCCGGCAGTTCTTTCGTCCCTTTCTGTATAGGCTAATTTTGCTACAGCCAAAACCTCCCTTGCCTTTTCCTCATCTGTATAAATTTTTACCTGTACCTTATCCACAATCCCAGAATAGCTCTCATGAATCTTGGCATGAAGGATATTTCCAAAATGACGCAAACGAAACCCTTTTTCAAATGCAGACTTGCTTATTCTCACCCAATTAATATCCCGTTGACCAGCATGCCAGATACCCTGTGCCTCATTAACAAATTTATGTATCTGCCGCTCTATAATTGGCTCAAAATCCTTCTGAAATCTTGCACCAGCTATTTCTATCACAATTCCCATGGATAGAGACTCGTTTGATTGTATCTCATCAAGTTCTTTACCAATCACATCTACCCTGGCATCTTCTACCTCTTCAGCTGGTTTCATGGTTACATACTCAAAGGTAGGCTTTTTGGTTCTGCTTCCACACATCTCTGTATAAACATCCTCTTTCTTGATTCGCTCACCCTCAAAGGCAGGAGCATAGGAAACAGGGATGTCTATCTTTACATGAACAACCTTTAACCCTCTGACCTGCAATGCCTTTGAAACTATCTCAGAATGTGGAACACTTGGCACCACATGCTCATAAAGGCATATTCCCCTTGGGTGGATGGCAGGTATATCTGTATCAGCAATTACCGGAAAGCCGTAATTGATGGCACCGGCAGCAGTAGCATACCATTCATCTGTAACCTCGCCAAGTGCCAAGACAAAGGCAAAGACCCGATGACGATTATACATCAATATTCTTTTATAATCCCCTGGTTTCACCCCGCCAAAGGACATGGCTGCCCTGGCAGCAAATCCGAGAGCAAAAACAGCAGCTGTAATATCCTGACCAAAGGGTACAAGCCTTGTTTCCCACCCCATCTGGATATTTTGTTCCTTTAGCTGCTCAGCCATGCTCTTTCCATTATGCTCGGCACACATAAACACATAAAGGCTTTTCTCCTGAAGCTCCTGGGCTATTTTCACCGCTGTTGCTGCATCTGGAAAAGAGCCGACACATGCTGCAAACCCAGGGGCAGTACCATCCACAAACTCTATCCCCCGCTCCCGCAATATTTTATCATCTGCAGCACCAATCCAGAGCTGTTTTTCATCCGGTGCAGAGGCTATCAGATAAGGGATGGGATCCTCAAGATATTTTAGCGCCTCAATTATCTCCTCAGCAAATAGCGTGGCCATACCGGCATCTAATGTGCCACCTAAGTATGGCAGCCAGACATTCTCTGCTACCTGTGGAGGCAGGAGCTTTTTAGCCTCCTCAATAACCATTTCCATATCCCCTAATTTTTTCACAGCCATCCCTGTCATCCCATAAATAATGGGTAAATAGTAGGCTGTATTGGGGAATTCCACAGCCTTGTCTTTGCCAAAATTTTTAATAGCAATCCTGAGCTCTTTTTCTGCTCGATCAACTAACTTATGCGCTCCTCTAATTGCTGCTGATGCGATTATCTTTGACATGTAACCTCCTGAAAATCCTTAACTTCCCTGCATCTTAGCTCTTCTAAGTCAAGGGGTTGTGTGTTTAGATTAAATTTTTTGCAATCTATTCTACTGATTTACTGCTGGCAGATGCAGCACATCTGGCAAATGCTCCCTCTTTGTGGGTATCCAATTTCTACAACAGAACATTTACAATGCCATCAATCCCTCGAATTTATCCTTAAACATATCACCGAGAGTCATCCCAGCACCCTTATTCTGACTTTTCATGTAATCATTAACTGCATTCTCTTCTGCTGCATACATAACCTGCTTAATGCTTAAGACTATTTTCCGTTGAGGGAAATTAACATCTATAACCTTAGCCGTCACATTTTGTCCCTCAGATAATACCTCAGATATAGAACTTATTCTTTTCACAGCTATCTCACTAATAGGCACTATCCCTTCTATACCGTCCTCTAAATGAACAAAAACAATATTTCTGGCAATACCTACCACATCTCCTGAAACAACATCACCAAGTTTATACTTTTCAGCAGCAATTTGCCATGGATCAGCTTTTGCCTGTTTTATGCTCAGGGATACCTTTTGGCTATCCTTATCAACCCTCAGCACCACAACCTTAACCCGTTCACCATATTTTAATACATCACCCGGATGCTTGATTCTTGTCCATGATATTTCCGACAGATGTGTCAGACCATCTATTTCCCCAAGGTCAATAAAAGCTCCAAAACTCGTTATCTTAGAGACTACACCATCACAAACCATACCTTCAACAAGAGAATCAAAAAGCATCTTTCTTTTTTGAGCATACTCTTCCTCTAACACCTGTCTTTGTGACAAGACAAAAATATTCTCCTGTCTGCTTAACTCTATTATTCTTACCCTTAATGTTTTCCCCAGATAGCTATTCAAGTCTTTTGGCCGTTCTATATCTATTTGAGAAAATGGTACAAATCCAGTCATACCAACATCAATAATCAATCCGCCTCTGGTTTTATCTATTACCTTACCAGAAAGTATCTCGCCTGCTTCATATGATTTTATCATCCCTGCCCAAGCATCATTTACATCTGCTTGCTTCTTAGAAAGAATTGGATTCCCTTCCCTTCCTTCAACAGCCAGAACATATACCCGAATAGTTTCCCCTATGCTTACCACATCTTCAGGGGCTGAAAAGGCTCTGATTGATAACTCATTCAATGGGATTATCCCTTCTGATTTACACCCGGAAACAGAAACCAAAACCTCTTCTTTATCAATCTTTGCTACTACTCCGGAGACAATCATTCCTTCCTCAATCCCCTGAATTTCATAATCCTGTAACCTTGTCTCAATTTCTTCCGGCTCTTTAATTAAGACACTCTTTTCTGGTTTCTCTTTTTCAGCCTTTTCCTCTTTTTTGTAAGTTTTTTCATGTTGTTCATGAGAGATAATCTCTTGTTTTGTCCTTTCAATAACGCGATCAATCAAATCTTGTGCCATTATACTCATCATCCTACTCCTTATACTAATAGCTATTAAATCCCTGCCTGATTTTTAGCTGCCATAATTGTATTTGCCATCAACATAGTGATAGTCATTGGGCCAACACCACCAGGAACAGGGGTAATTGCTGAAGCCTTTTGGGAAACATTTTCATAATCAACATCACCTACTAATCCCTCAGGCAATCTGTTAACACCAACATCAATAACAACCACACCCTCTTTAACCATATCCGCAGTAACAAATTTTGGCTTTCCAATAGCTGCTATCACAATATCAGCCCTTTGGCAAACCTCTTTAAGATTCTTTGTTCTGCTGTGACAAATAGTAACTGTGGCATCAGCAGCCAATAAAAGCATGGTAATCGGCTTACCCACAATATTGCTTCGACCAACAACAACAACATCTGCACCCTTTGTGGGGATATCATATCTCTTTAACAATTCCATAATCCCATACGGGGTACAGGGAAGAAACAGCCCTTTATCGATCATGTCGGAAAAAGATTTTTCTGTAAAAAATTTCCCCACATTAAACGGATGAAAACCATCCACATCTTTTTGTGGAGAAATAGCATCCAGAATTTTGACCGAATCAATATGTTCTGGTACAGGAAGCTGCACCAGAATACCAGAAACCCCTGGATCATTGTTCAATCCATCGATAATAGATAAAAGTTTTGCCTCTGTGATGTCTGCAGGAAGGGTTTGATGGTCTGAGATTATACCCAGCCTATCACAAGCCTTTCTCTTTTGACCAATATAAACCTGAGAAGCAGGATTTTCGCCGACAAGAAGGGTGGCTAACCGCGGCAAGACCCCCTTGTCCTTTAATTCTGTAACCCTCACAGTCAACTCATCTTGTATCTGCTGGGCTACCTCCTTGCCATTGATTATCATTGCTGCCATATTCCAAATTCCTCCTTTATTAAAAATCAGTTTTTTGCAAGATTAAAGGTAACTATTCAGCTATACAAATGTGTAAGATAAGGGGAAATGGGGAAAAGGGAGAATTGGAGAAAAAATCTTAATCTCTTTCTCTGATTCAAAAAACAATTCTTGTAATTTTATCAGTTAATTCTTCTTTTCTCCATTT
>JAHIZN010000446.1 GCA_018814245.1 bacterium | reverse complement strand
TTGCCGGCACGACTTCGCAAAAAGGAGTCGGTTTTTGCTCATCTACCCAAGGGAATCCTAGTCCATCGTCGCCAAAAGAGGGCTGCCAGCCCTTGAAATCGGCTTGCACCGCTCAAATCTATACGCTTTTCTTGTCCGGAAACGATCGTGTCGTTGTTCAGACGGCTTCGGCTGGACAATAACTGTCACTTCTGCGTCCGGTTTAGCGGAAAGTAAAGTTTTAACATATTCCAAAAACATTTTCAACCTTTTTTATCCTACCCACTCAAAACATTATAGAGCCGAACTTCTCTGCTTTTTGGTAATGTATTTGTTTGTCCAGCAGCCATGCACAGGAAAAGCTCCGCTTGAAATGATTATGCCTCAAGTGAGGGAAATGCCATTTTACAAATTAGTAAATGACCCCTTTGGCTGTCTCCTATGGCTGCAAAAATGTCAAGAAATACAAAAAGTGGCAGCAAATGAGGTCAAGCAGTGCCTGATGAGTGTAGATGTGGCGGGAGAGGCTATGCAACGCTCTCATAACTAAGATAATTGCAAATGAGAAGAGCTGTTGACAAGGGTTGCATCTCTCAGATTTTACACCCTTTATGTCTCTTCCTCTGTAAATGAGATTGACACGATACTTCGGCAGGCTCAGTAACCACAGAATAATATTGTGTGCCTCTCATGAGTGCTGATTTGCATGCTATTACTACATTTTGCGGTTTAATACCACAACCATACAGTTTGAGATATTCCACGGATAAAGTATTAAAGTTGCAACATCCTTTCAATAGCCATTTTTGCCTTTTCTGCTACATCCTCCGGCACCTCAATCTGATATTCATCTTTTTCCAATGCCCACAATAGCTTTTCTATTGTTATAAGCTTCATATTCGGGCATACTGTCCGGGGAGATGCAGGATAAAACTGTTTTTGTGGGTTTTCCTTTTTCAACCGATGAATAATACCTGTTTCTGTGCCAACAATAAATTCACTTGCCTCTGATGAAGCAACAAACTTGCACATGCCATTGGTACTTAATGCCTCATCAGCTGCATCAATTGCCTCTGGATTACATTCAGGATGGATAATCACTATTGCCTGGGGATATTTTTTCTTTAATTCAAGGATACCTTCCCGAGTTATGGTTTGATGTGTGGGACAGAATCCATTGGTCAATATCATATCTCTGCCAGTTTGTCTGATGATATATGCACCAAGATATTTATCAGGGGTAAATATTATTTTTTTTCCATCTGGAATAGCAGACACAACCCTTACCCCATTAGCTGAGGTGCAACAATAATCAGACTCTGCCTTAACAACTGCAGGAGTATTCACATAAGATACAACAACAGCATCAGGATGAATAGATTTTAGTTTTCTTAAGCTTTCTACTGTTACCATATCTGCCATGGGGCAGCCGGCATCTATATCAGGCAGCAGAATCATCTTATCCGGGGACAATATCGATGCTGTCTCAGCCATAAAGTGTACCCCGCAAAAGACTATAGTCCTTGCACTGGTATTGGCAGCCATTCTTGAGAGATCAAGGGAATCACCAACAAAATCAGCCACATCCTGAATCTCTGGTCGTTGGTAATTATGAGCAAGAATAATTGCCTGCTTTTTTTCTTTGATCTCCTGTATTTTTTGTTGAATCATAGTCGTTATAATCATCCTCATTTAGTAAACATTCAGGCATCAACAATCAATAACCCATTGATATTTTAACAGATACTATTTATTTTGTCAATAAAAAAAATCCACCAACAATTCTTATTTTGGCAATAAACTAAGAGGCAACCACAAGGGTTGCAGCTACAAGTCTCCACAACTAACTGTAGCTGCAGGGCTTGTCTTTGTCAATCTGTAGCTGCAGGGCTTGTCCCTGTCAATCTGTAGCTGCAGGGCTTGTCCCTGTCAATACGCAAGAGGCAACCACAAGGGTTGCAGTTACAAAGTCCACAAATAGCTGTAATTACAGGACACCAGTGATGATACCCTTTTGTCCCTTTACCCAAATGAAAATTATTGAAAAGATATTGACAATGGGCGTATCTTGTGCTAAACTAAACGACATTGGAATAAGGGGGATGAGACATGCAGGGATTTTATGGAATGATTGGAGATTCTCATCGAATGCGTGAGGTTTATCAGGCTATAGAATTGGCAGCAAATATAAATGTTCCTGTCCTTATTCAGGGAGAAACAGGGACAGGAAAGGAACTTGTATCAAGAGCTATTCACAACCACAGTCCCAGAAACAAGGAGGCTTTTGTAGCAATTAACTGTGCTGCAATACCTCATGAATTGGCAGAAAGTGAATTATTTGGACATGAGAAGGGAGCTTTTACCTCAGCTCATCGAACAAGAAAAGGAAAAATAGAGTTAGCTCAGGGAGGAACAATCCTGCTTGATGAGATTGGAGATATGGAAATGTTCCTACAGGCTAAATTATTGCGGGTATTAGAAGATGACACGATTATGCGGATTGGAAGTGAAAAATCAATTAAGATTGATGTCAGAATAATTGCTGCTACAAATAAAAATCTGCGGCAAGCAATAGATGATGAAACATTTCGTGAAGACCTTTATTATCGACTTTCTCTGTTTCGAATAAACCTTCCATTATTAAAAGAACGAAAAGATGATATTCCTGCCTTAGCTGAATATTTTTTTTATCAGGTAAACTCTCAATTTGATAAAAACATTACTCATATAACAGATGGTGGTATTAAACGATTGCAGGATTATACCTGGCCAGGAAATGTGAGAGAGTTTAAGAATATTATCTATCGAACTGCAATGCAAACAAAAAATAATTTTATTTCATCTGATGAAATAGCTGCTATTCTTCCTGTTATTGCGATTTCTGAACCAGATGAACCCTTAAATCAACCATCATGGTTATCCTTCTCTGATGAAACATCCTTAGATGATATGGAAAAAGAGGCTATCAAAAGAGTACTTGTCTTAAATAATGGCAATAAACAAAAAACAGCTCAAGACTTGGGTATTGGACGGTCTTCACTTTACTGGAAGTTAAAAAAATACAATTTGTGCAATTAGAAACAAAGAATATGCTCACAAATTTCGGTAGTGTTATGGAATAACTTAAATTTAGTTCAGAGATACAGAGTGCTCGCAAAGAACGCAAAGAGTAGAATCGCAAAGGACACAGAGGGAAAGAATTATGACAGAAGATGAAATAACTGAATAAAGCAATTGGTTTGGCATCTGCTGACAGATGTTTACTTATAACATAAGGAGATATTTATGAGCCTTATCGGGCATGATAAACCAGTTATCCTTGGCGGCAACCCAATTCTTGAACAACCTGTATCAATAGCAAGACCAACCCTGCCTGAAATAAAGGAGATACAGGAATCATTCTGTCAAATATATAATTCTGGAATGATAACTAACTCAAATTATGTTCAGCAATTTGAAGAAAGGGTAGCAGACTATCTTGGGGTAAAAGAGGCAGTATGTGTTTCAAGCTGCACCTCTGGATTGATGCTGGTTATAAAGGCTCTTGAGCTTACCGGTGAGGTCATTATCCCAAGCTTTACATTCTTTGCCTCAGGGCATGCCTTGTTATGGAACAATCTGAAGCCTGTATTTGTTGATTGCGTGCCATCTACCTATAACATCAACCATGAGATTATCCAGAAATGTATAACATCAAATACCTCCGCCATAATGGCAATTCATATATTTGGTAATCCAGTGGAGATTGAATCCATTCAGAGAATTGCTACAGATAATAATCTTAGGGTTATTATTGACTCTGCACATGCCATTGGAACAAGATACAAGGGAAGGCTTGTTGGCAGCTTTGGTGATGCTGAGGTGTTTTGTCTTAGCCCAACCAAGGTATTAACCGCCATTGAGGGCGGCATTATTACAACCAATAATCAGGAGTTAGCAAAAAAACTAAGAATAGGCAGAGATTATGGAAATTCAGGTAATTATGATTGCGAATTTCTTGGACTAAGTGCCAGGATGGAGGAATTTAATGCATTGGTAGGACTCAAGGGATTAGAACACATAGAGGAAATTATTGCAAAAAGAAGCAAATTAGTAAATATATATCAGGAGAATATTTGTCAGATACCGGGCATTTCATTCCAGCAAATAGATACAGAGAATACAAGCAGTTACAAAGATTTGGGAATTATTATCAAAAGGGATGAGTTTGGATTAGACAGGGACAAATTAGCCTATTGCCTTGATATAGAAGGGATTGCTACCAAAAAATATTTCTATCCGCCGCTTCATCAGCAGAGTTTGTACCGCAAGTATCAACAGTCACCATTAATAGAAACAGAGTATGTCTCAAACAATATCCTTTGCCTGCCATTGTATTCCCATATGGAAGAAAAAATCGTACAGGATATATGCCATGTTGTCTGGAGAATATACAAATATCAGGAAGAAATAGCACAGATAAGTACCTGTGATGTAATGGATCGGTGATTGGCGGGGAAGCAGACAACCACTTCCAGAGGTGCTGCTTGCTCAGTCATCATTAAAATTTAGGATTAAACATATATCACTCCTGCCCCCCTGCATTCGCAGAGCCTGCCCCTGCGAATACACTTATCCTTACCCATATCTTTGGGGGACAGAATTCTGACGGAAAATGCTGCAAAACAACAGAAACATGTATCGCAAAATGATTAATAATTCAATAATTGTCAATTTTCAATTGTCAATTGTCAATTGCTGAATGGTGGTTGGACTTGTGGGTAAGGATAAGGCGAATGCATTCGCAGGAATGACAATATTCCAACGATGCTCGGAGGAAATTGAAGTTATTATATCCTAACATTTAATCGTGACGCAGCACTGCCTCCTTGTCCCTGTCCGTGACTGTCTCAAGATACAGGGAGTTTACCTGCCGATAGCTGACTCATTACCATGGGATAAAGATTATAGTTGACACAAAGCTGGATAAATGATATTATAATGATAGTGCTATTGATTAAGAAAAAGGGCACAGAAACAATAATATAATTCAGGAGAGGATTATGAGCGATCAGTCTAAAAGAGAGGTTAAGCCATTTAACTTTAAGGGTTCGGTACAGGTTCCACAGACCCAGATTCAGGGTATTCAGGGGATATATGAAGTTTATGCAGGAAAGATTGCTTCTTCTCTTTCAAAAAGTTACAGGGTAAATATTACTGCTTCAGTTCTTTCGTTAAATCAGAGTAACTTTGGTGAGTTCAGAGAGACAGTACAATCACCATCTATCATGGGCATTATTGACATGTCTCCAATGAGGGGAGAAGCAATGATTGAGGTCAGTCCTAATCTGGTTTTTAACTTTATTGATCGTATGCTTGGTGGAAGAGGAGAGCTTATTTCCCTTACCAGACCATTGACTGATATTGAGATGAAGTTGGTTGAAGAGATATTACGAGGATTTACCAATGACCTTAAGAACTCACTTACAGGTATAGTAACCACAAATGCACGATTAACCAATGTCCTTACAAATCCCAGGTTTATCCAAATTGCCTCTAATTCAGATATATGTATCTCAGGGTCTATTGAGATTAAGGTTGGAGAGATAACCGGAATAATTAACATTTGTGCACCCTCTGTAATTATAGATGCTATTATGGAGGGACTATCAGGTGAAAAGTCAACATCAGGCAAAAGAAAAAGCATTCAAAATCTTATTACTACACCAGATGATCAGGTTAAAACAAAGGAATTAATGAAAGATGTGAAATTCCCATTTGTGGTTACACTGGGTCAGATAGATAGTAAAGCCTCTGATGTGATGAATCTTCAGGTTGGTGATGTCATCAGACTCCAGACAAAAATTACAGATCATCTGACAGCCACTGTGGGCGATGTCCCTAAATACAAATGCAAACCCGGACAGATTGGAAGTAATCTGGCTGTAGAGATTATTAAGATGTTAAAAAAACAACCTCCTATGGATGATGCGTGGATGTAACTCGAATCGCGAATTGCGAATCGCGAATTGCGAATCTGAAGGAAGGAATTGAGAATCTCGAATCTCGAATTGCGAATTGCGAATCTGCGGGAAGGGGATAGGAATCGCGGATTGCGGATTGCGAATTGCGAATCTGCAGAAAGAGAACAGATTCGAGATTCAAGATTCTGCTCTGTTTCTCCAGATTCGCAATTCGCAATTCGAGATTCGCAATTCTTCTCTGTTTCTCCAGATTCGCAATTCGCGATTCGAGATTCGCAATTCTCAATTCGAGTCGAGGGTATTCTTAAAATGAAAAGATTTGTGTTTCTTTTATTTTTCCTTGTTTTTCAATATATTCAGGCAGATGCCTCTTCTCCTACCTTTGACCCACCGATTCATCTAAAGTCCAATATTTTAGATTGCGGTGAATCCGTTGCCTTGAGCATTGGCAACTTAAATGAGGATGACAAGCAGGATATGGTCGTTGGAGATGAGGATGGATTTGTCTGGTTTTACAAGAATATCGGAGAAAATAATTCCATGATATTTGCCGCTGGGGAAAAGCTTACTTGCCCTACCGGAGACCTTAAGGTTAGTAATTATGCCACCCCGTACATAATAGATTGGAATTCAGACAATCTGCCTGACCTGTTGGTTGGAGATGGAGAGGGAAAGGTCCGGTTATTCACTGGGAATGGTTCTGCTAATTCTCCTCATTTTGATGATGGCAGCCCACTCGAAGATAGCAATGGTGCGATAGATGTTGGTGAATATTCATGTCCATACCTTGCTGATTATAACAGCGACGGAACACTTGACTTGCTTGTTGGAAATGGTGCGGGCTTTGTCTGGTACTATCCCGGGCAAGATTCGGCGAACCCCACTATCTTTGGTACCGGGACAATGATTCAGGCAATGAAGGCAGGTACAAAAACAGAGATAAATGTTGGCGGCAAGGCAGCACCTATATTCTGTGATTGGAATGAAGACGGCTTAAAAGATATGATTGTAAGTGATGAATACGGCTATATTAATTACTTTCGCAATAATGGCACCTTGACAAGTCCTGCCTTCGGAACCGCATCATCAAGGATCAAGGCAAATAATTTGGACATTGATGTTGGCTGGGAAGCAAAATCAGCAATTATTAATTGGGATGGGGATAAAAAAAATGATCTGTTGATAGCTGATAAATCAGGACAACTTACCCTATTTAAGAATATAGGATCAAATGCCTCTCCATTATTTTCTTCAGGCAGTAAGATTCAGGGGGAAGAGACTAACCTTGATGCGGGTGATTTTTCTTCTCCAATAGTGGTTGATTGGAATGGTGATGGCAAAAAAGATTTGATTTGTGGGGATGAATTGGGTAATATCTCTGTATATCTTAACCTTGGGACAAATAAATTTGGTGCCAGATTCAGGGTGCAAACCAGTGGGACAGGAACTGCAGGAGACCTTGATGTTGGCGATAATTCTATGCCGTGTATTGTTGATTGGAATGAGGACAAAAAAAAGGATCTCCTTGTTGGGAATAAATTTGGCCAGATAATCGTCTATCTAAACTCAGGAACAGATAGTGATCCCGCCTTTGGCAACGAAACAATACTCCAGAAGACCGTTACCAAAGAGATTTATGATGCCAAATTAAAAAAGACAGTGGGTACTGTTACCTATGAGGATATTGATGTAAGCGATAATGCAGCTGTATGTGCATATGACTGGAATAATGATTCTGCAATAGATCTAATTGTAGGCAATAGAAATGGCGATGTTGGTGTATTTCCAAACACAGGTTCAAATAAACAGCCTGTGTTTGGAACATATACCACCTTGCTTTCTGCTGGGAAAAATATAAATGTCAGAGGATATGCCGTACCAATTGTTTGCCATTGGAATAATGATGGGCGAAAAGACTTGCTTGTTGGCTCAGGGGATGGGATAATTTATCTATACCTGAATCAGGGGACAGATGCTGCTCCAGTGTTTTTCATGGCAATCAGTATCAATAAGAAAGACGATGGGGCTGTTATTGATGTAGGCGAAAATTCAACGCCGGTGTTAGTAGACTGGAATAATGACGGTTTTCAGGACTTGCTTATTGGCAACAAGTTTGGCGAGGTTTTTCTTTCTTCCGGGGGTACAATCAACTCTCCACCCAACATAACGGTGGTAACCCCAGGAACTCAGAACAAGAGTGTTTCCATCTTCTATGTTCTGCGTGATATGGATTCTGACAGTATTAATATTAAGACCACTTATTCAATAGATGGAGGGGTTAATTGGAAAATAGCTATCCCGGCAGGCATAGGTGGCGATGGGAAGACAAACCTCTTTTCAACACCAGAAGGGGTTGAACATGTCTTTGTTTGGAATGCCTTGTCTGACCTTGGGATATCTAATCATCAAGTCATTTTCAGAATTATCCCGAGTGATACAAAGGAAGAGGGAAATCCGGCAAATACTGCTGAATTCATAGTAGATAATACTAATGAACCTAAGAAACGACTGATAACCGTTAGTGGGGCAGTTCTTGATGTTGGTGACAATGCCAAACCGTTTGTTGTGGACTGGGATAATGACCGCAGGAAAGACATTCTTGTTGGTAATAGCCTTGGGCAGGTATATTTTCTTCAGAATATTGGAACCGATGAGGATCCGATGTTTGCAGTAAAGACGAAGCTGAGTTGTGGGGCAAGTGATCTTGATGTTGGATATGATGCTGCACCTGTAGCTGTGCTTGACTGGAATAATGATGGGAAAAAGGATTTGATTGTTGGTAATAAGTATGGAGCTGTTAGTTGCTTCAAAAATATTAATACAGATGACTCTCCATCCTTTGACTACGCAGAGATAGTAGGAAATGGGACAAAAAGCACAGTGGATGTTGGGGGATATGCTACACCATTTGTCTGCAATTGGAATAACGATAGCAAAAAGGATTTGGTAACAGGTAAATATGATGGCAGCATAGATGTATTTATAAATCTTGGCACTGATGATAGCCCTGTCTTTGGTTCAGCAACCAATGTTATGACTGGAACAAACACCTTGTTGAATATAGGCAATAACTCAACAGTTTTTGTGGTTGACTGGAATGGTAATAACAAGAAAGATCTTATCTGCGGCAGCGAGGACGGCAAGGCATATCAATTACTGAATTATGGTACAAATAATTCCCCATTGTTTTACAAACCTACAGCTGTTGCCATAGATGGAGAAACTATTGATGTGGGTGAGAATTCTGCCCCGGTTGTCTGTGATTGGAATAATGATGGCATAAAGGATCTGCTTGTAGGCAATAAAGAGGGACAGCTCATGCTGTATCTTCCTTCATCACCGATAGTTAATACCCCACCTCATGTGGAAATAACACAGTCTGAAGAAATGCAGTCTGGAAGTATAACCATTGCTTATATCCTGAAAGATAACCAGGGGGATACCTGCAAGGTTGATATGCAATATTCTACTAATAATGGTCAAATATGGAAAACTGCAAGTGGTGCAATTGCAAACAAGACAGCCTCACCAGATGGGGAAAGCTATGAGTTTATCTGGCTATCCAAAGACAATCTATCATCTACGCGTACACAAGTATCTTTTAGAATTACCCCTAATGATGGTACGGACGAGGGCAGCTCATCTCAGATAAGTTTTTTATTAGATAACCTCAACACCTCAGAGATAACTAATCTTGCAATTATTGGTACTGCCTCTGGCCAGATAAAAATATTCTTTAAGGTGAAGAATGAAGATAAGGCTCCTGTGGATATCAGGGTTGAATATCTTACAGGAAGTACATGGAAACAGGCAAGCATTGTTGGGACAACAAACAGGCTTCTGTCTGATGGAAACGGAGTAGAATCAGAAATTGTCTGGCTGTCAATAGTTGATGAACCAGACAAAGCTGGTGATTATCGAATACGGATTACGCCATCGGATTATAAGGGACAAGGCATAGCAGCCACATCACTTGAGTTTAATCTCAACCAGATTAATCTCTCATCCAGAATAATCAAGAAAAACGAAAAACCAATCCTGACCTTTTCTCCAACAAGGATTGCCATTCAGAAGCCATTTGATGAAGATATGCTGGCAACCGTAGAAATGATGAAAAAAGGACTGCCAGAGATGGATACCTATCCAGAGCTGGATAATACTGTACGAAGGATAACAATTACAAAAATGTCAAGCGGTGAGCCTGTTTCTTCATTTCAGGCAACACTTACTATTCCCTATGGTACTATGACCAATTATGAAACAGAGAAAAGCCTGCAAATATATGAACTTGAACAGGACAGATGGGTAAAGATTGGAGGAACAGTAGATGTTAATGCCAATGAGGTGTCTGTAAGCATAACCCATGCTGGTACTTATCGGATTGGGTTGAGTATTTCAGCCGATAAAAGTCTGAAAGAACTAACTGATACAGGGGTATTATGGGTGGCGCCAAACCCATTCAAACCAAACGATGGCAAAAAAGAAACAGGTGTGGACAGGATAGTATTTGGAAATCTTAAGGCAGGGACAAGGGTAAGAATATATACCATTTCAGGTGAACTTGTCAAGGAATCAATTATTATCACTGATGGTAGTGATAAATGGGACTGGTATGTAAAAAATGAGGATGGAGAGGATGTGGGAAGCGGGGTATACATCTATGTTATCTCGTGTGGTAATGATGTGACGGTGATTGATAAGATAGCAGTAATCAGGTGAAAATATGCGACAACTAATTACAATAACAATAATAAGTGTATTGCTATTTGTCTCACAGGCTGAGGCAAAGGGCAAATATACAGCCACTACCTCCGGGGCATTCCTGAAATTGGATGTTGAGGCAAGGGCTGCGGCAATGGGTGGTGCAGGCGGTGCATTGGTTGGTGACTCGGCGTGCATTTATTATAATCCGGCAGGATTGGCTGGGTTAGGAACATTTTCCTTGTCCTCATCCCATGTAGAATGGTTTCAGGATATAAAATTGGAACACCTCGGGCTGGCAAAACGACTAAAGATTGGGTTTGAGGAAGAGGCAAGGGATCTGGGTGTAGGGGCATGCAATCTTAATTTCTTGCATATGAATAAGATAAAGGCAACACATCTTATAGGTACAAGTGATTGGGAACCAGCCGGTGAATTTACATCCTCTGACTACCTGGCAATTTTCACCTATGCTTGCTATCTTAGATGGGATGCCTTGTTTGGTATTAATCTTAAGGTGATCAGAGAAGAAATTGAAAAGGAAGAGACAACGGTGGTTGCCTTTGATCTTGGTGTGCTTCATAAAACAAGGATAAAAAATCTTGTAGCCGGAGTAGCCTTGCAAAACATGGGCAGCAAGATGAAGTTTATGGAAAAAAGCTCCTCCTTGCCATTAAACCTAAAAGGCAGCATAGGATATGCTCTGCTTGATAAAGAATTGCTTTTACTAATAGATATTAACAAGCCTATTGACAATGAACTGCATGTTCAGGCAGGGGCAGAATACTGGCTTACCCCATGGCTTGGTCTTCGTGCTGGATATAAGAGTGGGGTTGATACAAGTGCCGAAGATAGCACCTCTGGTTTTGGCGGGGGAATAGGTATTAAATTAAAGCGACAGGGAGAGGAAAGTACATCTATTTACAAGTTTGACTATGCCTTTGTACCCTACGGAGAGATTGGTGACAGCCAACGGGTATCGCTATCAGTGGAGTTTTAGATCTGAATTCAGGAGTCAGGAGACAGAAGGGAGACGGCGACCACAAAAGAATGGCAGGTTACAGCTACAAGGCACAGATGCGTATAATTTGTAGCTGCAGGGCTTGTCCCTACGAATAAGCGACCACAAGGGTCGCAGCTACAAGTTCCGGGAACAGCTGTAGTTGCAGGGTGTCAATAATGTTCTCCTCTTGTGGTCGCCGTCTCCATTCAGAATTCTGCATTCTGCATTCTCCATTTTCCATTCTCCATTCTGCATTCTACGACCTTGTGGTGAACATAAACACTTTTGAATTATGTAAAAATATTGTAAATTTTTCTTTACAAAACATTGTTTTGGGT
>JAHIZN010000445.1 GCA_018814245.1 bacterium | reverse complement strand
GGCGGTGTAGGGGCGAACCTATGTGTTCGCCCCTTTGTCTGTGTTCCACATGTGTTGATTGCGTGTATCGGATCAGGGCAGACACACAGAGGGTAGACACGCAGGTCTGCCCCTACAATCCAAAAATTGGAGGCATCCGATAGTGAGAATATCCACACTATATTTCCTGACAGCAATATTATTTATAACCTCACTTGCAATAGCACAGGATAATGAGAAATGCTACATGTGTCATAATCCATTTCTCAAAAAGACCATGCCTGATGGCAAGGAAGCCTCACTTTTTGTTGACAAGAACGCATTTGGTAAATCTGTCCATAGCAATATATCCTGCACCCAGTGTCATAGGGATATTAAGCTTGACTCGGGTGTGCACAAGCCAGCCAGGCATAACCCAAACAATGCTTGTAATACCTGCCATAAATTCGGAGAGGGCAAACATGCGGCAAAGGGTATCTCTTGTAATGAATGCCATCCATTTGCTGGTGCAAGCTCACATCAGTTTGCTAAAGCAGGAAAATCCAACAAGCTTTGTCTTTCCTGCCACACAAAACATACTGCTGATATGGGTGTTCACAAAAACCAGCTGTGTCTTGATTGTCATCAACAGGTGCATGAAACCTTGAAATCGCAAGATTGTGCTGCCTGTCATAAAACAGTCAAGATGTATCAGCATGAACAAATAGAGTGTGTGTCCTGTCATAGTCAGGATAAGGTATGCAAAAATGAACAAAAACATGTGGTTGTAAATAAATTTTCTCACAGCGTATCATCTAAGGTAGATTGTGCAAAATGTCATTCGAAAGACAACCAGCTTGGACTTCCAAAGACAGACCCAGCTAATGAATACAAGGGCAGTGTTCATGGAATGTCTCTGCAAAAAGGGATGAAGGATGTACCTGATTGTGATTACTGCCATGGCAGGATTCATGAGCCGTCAAAAACCAAGGACACCCTGAAGCTTTGTACCCAGTGTCATGCAGATGAAGGAAAGATGGCTAAATATGGGCTTTCCACATACCCAATTATCTCCTATCAGGAAAGTTTTCATGGTATTGCACATAAATATGGACAGAAAGGAATGCCCATTTGTACAGATTGCCACAACACACATGATATAAGGGCTGGTAATGATCCAAAGGCATCCATTAATAAAGCCAATATTTCCAAGGTTTGTGCAAAATGTCATGGAAACAGCCATCCCAACTTTGCGGTTAATCCTGTTCACTTAAAACCAGAACCCATGGGTAAATGGGATTCAATGCTTGTATTCTGGATAAATGCCGGATACATGTGGCTGCTTATCCCCGGGGTAATAGGCGGGATGCTCATCCATGTCGGCTTGAATTTGTTCAGAACATTGCGGTCGAAAAAAGATTAATCCGCAGATTACGCAGATTACGCAGATTAAAGAGTATCAATCGAGATGGATAAGAGATATCCCAAGACATATAAAATTATTGGGGCAGCGTAGTGTCGTGTCAACTTTAATTTGTCGCATAACCATTGTAGTACTGAGTCATCATTAAAGTTTAGGATTAAACATGTGTCACTCCTGCGAATGCAGGAGTCTCCCTCCTATTCTGAGGGGTAAGCTACAGACAGATTAGATTACTGCATTCGCAGGAATGACAGAGCATCGGATAACCGTACTATCCGACACTTGAGAGTTGACAAGACAGTAGGGCTTCTTCTAAACTTTGGAACAGAAAGCCTTGGAATATATAATCGTTTTGTTCTTTAATCTGTGAAATCTGCGTAATCTGCGGATAATCTTATATCTGTGAAATCAGGAGAAGCACAAATGAAGCAATACATCAGGCTCACGCTAAATCAAAGGATACAGCATATTATTCTAATCATATCTTTCCTTACTCTGGTAGCCACAGGGCTGCCTGTTCGCTATCACGATACTGCCTGGGCAGGTTTTCTTATTAACTTGTTTGGCGGGTTTGAGATGCGGGGGATAATCCATCGGACTGCCGGGGTAATAATGATTCTCGGCTTTGTTTACCACACCTTCTATATAGGATATTTGTGGATAATCCGTCGTAAGCCATTAACATTATTGCCCAATTTTAAGGATGCCAAGGATGTAGTACATAATTTAGGGTATTTCCTGGGTATTGCCAAGCAGGCGCCAAGGTTTGACCATTTTAATTATATTGAAAAGGCAGAATACCTGGCACTAATCTGGGGAACAATAGTGATGATCCTTACAGGGCTTATCCTTTGGTTTCCGGATAAGGCAATCTGCTTTTTGCCCAATGTTATCTTTGATATTTCTACTGTACTCCATAGCTGCGAGGCATTGCTTGCCTTTTTAGCCATCCTTATCTGGCATTTTTACTATGTCCACCTGAATCCACATGTCTTTCCAATGAGCAAGGTTTGGTTGACAGGTAAGATTAGCGAGGAGGATATGAAGGAAGAGCGTGCATTGGAATATGAACGGATTGAAGGCAAAACAATGGAATGAATCACGACCTGTGTGGCTGTAGATAATTACATCAAAAGCAAGCAGCACACCGTTTCACATGAGATCACACAATAATCGTGTATCTTATTTTACAGAGAAAGAACCACAAAGGGTGTAAATCCTAAGGATACCCCCTTGTCAACGGCTCTTCTCATTTGCAATTACTCCTGTTTTGCTGCAATTCTTTTCCCTGAGATGTTTACACCCTTTGTAGTTCTTTCTCTCGTAATCGCTTACCTATTGTTAATTGTGGTTTGCAAAATCCACAGATTATTGAGCAATTACCATAATTCTGTTGCTTTGCAGCATTTCCCATCAGAATTCTGTCCCCACTCTGTCCCCAAAAGATGTGGATAGGGATAATCGCCTGTTGAGGGACATCCGTCAGAGCCAACACCCATACCGTTAGCACCCATCCCCTAACCTTCGACAGTTGAGGGATATTCACCCTACCAATCACCCTTACTAAAGGGCAGACACAGGGGTCTGCCCCTACAGTTGAATGCCCCACAATCGTTCAGATTCTGTGCATAAAAAAATGAACAGCCCTGCATATTTTTTTGCTAAATAGCATAAATTTTTTATGCAGTCTTTTTTGAGGGCAGGGCTTACCATGTCCTGCGGACACTCTTGCCAGCGGGAGACATTCCGTGTAGGGGGCAGTCCCCCGTGGTTGTGGTTGTTGCGATTGTCTCTATTTTGAACCATCCCCTGAATTAAAGGGCGAACGGCTGTTTGCCTCTACTGGTTTCATGATATTTGGGAAACCCCACCCCTTACTCCTTGCCAGCTGAGGGACATCCAATGCGTAGGGGCAGGCCACCGTGCCTGCCCTTTGTCTCACTAAAGCCGTCTGCTACATCTCAGATCCTTTGCCTCCTGCATATAAACTATATGCACTCTTTTGTTTTAATCAATAGCAGCCTCTTGAAAATAAATGAGTTACAATCCTT
>JAHIZN010000066.1 GCA_018814245.1 bacterium | reverse complement strand
TGGGGGATTATGGAGGAGATAAGGAGATATAGGGATTAGAAAAATATGAGGATAATACAACTTATCCCCTTAGGAATGATAACCCTGTAATCTTCCCTTCGATTTTAAGGCATTGATTATATTATTATCCCCATATCTCATGTCATATCCCCATATCCCCCTTCTTACACTTTTAATGTTATAGCCTGAACGATTACGATTCTGAAATCATTCTTGACATTGTCTTAATTATATAGTATAATCAACATCTAATATTGAATTGTCTTGTTTTGTATGGTTCAAATCATGGGCAACATTTTGAGCCATGCTCATTATTTCAGGAGTAAAATTATGAATAAAATTTACATCATTCTAATAGCTTTATTGGTGTATGTACCTTTATGTTTTGGTGAAAACATTGACAAGGAGAAGATTGAATTATCTCCTCAATCCGAGGAAGGAACAACTACACCTGACAATAATGTTCATCCAAAGATGGACGAGCATGGAACCACCTCATCTGCAATCAAAGAGCCATCTATGCCTAAGACTACAACAGCAGAGACAACGAGCAACAGCCTTGCAGCCATAGTAAATGGAACAGAATCATCCACTATTGGTTCCCCCACTAATCAGCAGGAGGCAGGAGACAGGAGGCAGGAGAGGACAGAATCATTTATTGCCGGCTCATCTACACCCTCAAGTCAGCCATTTGAAGCTATTACAACAAGGACAATTCCCCCAATTACAACAGGGACAAGCGGCAGTACTACAGCTACTCAAACAGATACTCCACCCTCAGGAATATGGAGTAAAATAACTCCATGGATAATTGCATTCTCAGGCACACCAATCATCACCGGAAGCTTGTCAAAAACTGGTTTAATGCTGGTGCCAACAGCCTACAGGCTTGATAAACAAAGAAAGCTTAACATAGACTTTGTGTTTACCTATTATATCGGAGAATTTTGGAATAAGTCAGAAGATAAAGGGGTGAAGAAAATAGATATCTTTAATCCTATCAATCGATTAAGCTGTTCAGGGGATTTCAAGTACAGCTTAATCCCTGAAAAAAAATGGATTCCGGCAGCAGCATTTGGGTATCAGGGATTTATTGTTCTTCAGGGTAAGGCATCCAATGCCAAAGAAATGGGAGGGGCTGTCTCAGAAAAATCTGATTCCTTTGGTTATACCTATGGTATCCTGAGTAAAAGGTTTAAAAATATCGGGGTTCATATTGGCAGTCAATCAGGACCCATCGGCAAACTCATTAATCCCCTCTCAAACAAGCTGAATGTAACATCTAACAGCGCTCTCATCGCCGGCTTAAATACAACTATCTGTAAACGCACAGCATTCGTTGAGGTCATCTATCCTCAGGGGAATGAATGTATGATGATAAATACCTTTATTGACAATTTTCTCCCCTTCAATTTTACTTACATCAAGTATAATAATAAACTTTCTAATGATACACTGACTGGATACTCCATAGTAGGTTATTTTGGAATAAGAACAACTGGTTTTCCTGGAGAGAAGAAGGAGAAGAAGAAGTGATAAAATCAATATTGGTTGATACTAACATTCTGTCTTTTGTTTTTTAGAAACAATCATAATGTTGTCTCGAATTTCAAAAACTATCTTGCCATGTACGAAAAAATAAATCTGAAGCAATACAGAATCTGATAAAGTACCAGCAAGTTTTCATAGTAAAATTGTGGATTATGAACCGTCCCGAATAGACGAGGAGGTTAAAAAGATGTCTACTCAACAAAAAGACAATATTCTCACCATTTTGCGTGAGTTTAAGCAAAACTTTGGTGAGAAATATGGCATTTTCGAGATTGGTATCTTTGGTTCAGTTGCACGGGATGAAGCCATGGACAACAGTGATGTGGACATTTGCATAAAAACAAAGACTCCTGATCCATTTGCATTAGTGCATATCAAAGAAGAGATTGAAAGCCGTGTACAGAAACATGTTGATATTATTCGAATGCGAAAAAACATGAACCCTTTTCTGAAAGAACGGATAGAAAAGGAGGGTGTCTATGTATGACAAGAGCCTCGTCCTGTCCATGCTCAAACAGATTGATGATGCCCTTGAAAAAATCGTGAGCCGTTCCAAGCAAATTCAATGTCCAAATGATTTTACAGATTCGCCCTCTGGCATGGAAAAGCTGGATAGTATCTGTATGCTCTTCATGGCTATTGGTGAAGCCCTGAAAAACATTGACAAAATTACAAGTAGTAGTCTTTTTCTCCAATATTTAGAAATTGATTGGAAGGGTGTTATTGGCTTCAGGGATATTATCGCACATCATTATTTTGATATCGATGCCGAACAAATATTCTGGATATGTGAGCATAAAGTGGTGTCCTTATCCGTAGCCATCAAAAGAATGATAAAAGATTTAAGTTGAGAGCATTAAAAATAGGGATAGACACTTTTTTATTATTACTCGACAGGCTGTTACGAAATGGAAATTCGGCACGAGAAGCATACAGCATATTGTGCCAATCTCAGCAGCAAGGACTACATATGGTATGGGGTTGACGCTGATTATCCGTTCCGTAACAGCCTGTCGACCTACAATTATGGTGATTTACTGCAAATGTGTGGTTACGGACAGAGCCTGTCCCTACAACTACGATATGTCAAGTTATTTATCGACAGGCTGTTACGGAATAGGCATTCGATAGGAGAAGCATGCAGCATGTTGTGTTAATCTCACCAACAGACACTATATGTAGTATGGTGTTGCCGTTGCTTATCAGTTCCGTAACAGCCTGTCGAATGGCATAGCTATTGCAACAAAAAGAGAAAGAGTCGCAAAGGGTGTATATCTTAGAAAACATGGTTGTATCTATGAAGTTACACCCTTTGCGATTCTTTCTCTGTAAACAAGATTGACATGATTTGGTCTTGAGCATGACCCCAAGAAAAGTCGCTTAATAATTGAATTGAAAATTACGATTCACGGTGAACCAACACAACTTGACAAATAGGACACATTACAATAACAATACCCCCGGAGGGGACTACTACCATGCGAGAAAAAACAAAAGAGATAAAGATAGGACAAATAACAATTGGCAAGAATAACCCTATGGTTTTGATTGCCGGTCCCTGTGCTATTGAATCAGAGGATCTGTGCTTTGAGACAGCAAAAAGGCTTCTGGAGATAACGAACAGCCTTTCTATCCCCTTTGTTTTCAAGGCATCCTATGACAAGGCTAACAGGATGTCTATTGGCAGCTATCGCGGGACAGGGATAAGGGAAGGGTTAAGGATATTGTCCATGATCAAAAAAGAATTAAACATTCTTATCCTGACAGATGTTCATTCTGTGGATGAGGTGAATGAGGTTGCCTGTGTGGCTGATATTATCCAGATTCCGGCATTACTCTGTCGTCAAACAGACCTTATCCTTAAGGCTGCCTCCACCAACAAAGTCATCAATCTGAAAAAGGGGCAATTCATGGCTCCATGGGATATGCTCAGCTTAGTAGAAAAAATTGTCTCCACAGGCAATGAAAACCTGATTTTAACCGAACGAGGCACCACCTTTGGTTATAATAACCTTGTGGTTGATTTCCGTTCTATCCCTACCATGCAAGCCACCGGGTATCCTGTGGTCTTTGATGCAACCCATAGCGTTCAGCTGCCCGGCGGGGCAGGTAATTGCTCTTCTGGACAGGCTGAATTCGTTCCCTATCTGGCTAAGGCAGGTGCAGCCTGCGGGTGTGATGGCTTATTTATGGAGATTCATCCCCACCCAGAAAAAGCCTTGTGTGATGGAGCTAATATGCTTGGGCTTGATGAATTGCCTGAATTGCTGAAAACAATCAAGGAGATTGATGAATTGAGTATCAGACCAGTCTGACCTGTCTGACTGGTCTGACTGGTCTGACCAAAGGAGGATTCAAATGGACATCATTGAACAAGCAAAAGAAACATTACAGATTGAGGCTCAGGCAATTCTCAATCTTATCGATAGGATCGATGAATCCTTTGTCAGGGCAGTTGAGGTATTGTATAACTGTAAGGGCAGAATCGTTGTTACCGGCATGGGGAAATCAGGGATAATCGGCAAAAAAATTGCCTCTACCCTTGCCAGCACTGGCAGTCCAGCACTTTTTCTTCATTCTGCTGAGGCAGCTCATGGGGATCTTGGTATGGTTACAAGAGAAGATGTTATTATTGCCCTGTCTAATAGCGGAGAAACCAAAGAGCTGACAGAGCTTATATCACCGATAAAAAGAAAGGGTGCCACAATTATCAGCCTTACTGGCAACCCTTCCTCAACCTTAGCCAAACATAGCGATATCGCCATTAATGTCTTTGTTGAGAAAGAAGCCTGCCCACTTGGGCTTGCCCCAACAGCCAGTACCACAGCCACATTAGCCATGGGTGATGCCATGGCTGTATCCCTTCTGAAGAAGCGAGGGTTTAAGGAACAAGACTTTGCTTCCCTTCATCCCGGGGGAAGCCTTGGAAAAAGACTTATTCTGACAGTAAAAGATGTCATGCACACAGGTGATCAGATTCCTATGGTCCTGCCGGAAATACCCATAAAACATGCACTCTTTGAGATAACATCCAAGAAGCTGGGCATTACCCTTGTGGTTAATGATTCTCAACAACTCATGGGCATCATTACTGATGGGGATCTAAGAAGACTAATAGAAAGACAGCAAAATATATGGGATATCGCAGCAAAGGATGCGATGGCTAAAAATCCAAAAACCGTTAAAAGCTCTGACTTGGCTGTAACTGCAGTGGCAGTAATGCAGCAATATTCCATTACAACCTTGGCCGTTACTGATGAGCAAAACTATGTTCAGGGTGTTATCCATCTCCATGATTTGCTCAAGGCAGGGATAGTGTAGTGCTGCGTCAACCTTAATTTGACACATGACAATTTGTAGGGATATCCCTGCCAGAGAGGCTCCCTCCTTGCAGGTGTCTGTTAAGCAGGGACAAGCCCTGCAGCTACGATGTGATCGATTGTTGTGTGTGGGAATCTTTGTAGCTGCGACCCTTGTGGTCGCTTATTGGTGGGGCAGAGACAGGCTCTGCGAATACAGGGGGGCAGGCTCTGTCCATACATAATTAACTATGCGACAATTAACAGTTGACGCAGTAGTAGTACCCTTTCAAGGTTGAAAATGCATATAATTTGTAGCTGCAGGGCTTGTCCCTGACAGTCTTGTAGTTTTATAGTCTTGTAGTCGAATAGTCTAATAAATCAGAAAATCAAGATTATCAGACTGTTTTTCATAAATTATTAAAGGAGGAAAAGAGTATGTCAGAACTTACTGAAATTCGCTGGCATGGAAGGGGAGGACAAGGGGCAAAGACTGCTGCTATTCTGCTTGCAGATGCTGCCCTTGGTGAAGGGAAATTCGTACAGGCATTTCCTGAGTATGGACCTGAAAGAATGGGTGCTCCGGTTCAATCCTATAATCGATTGAGTGATAAACCCATCACCATTCATTGCGGGGTCAAATCCCCACGCTTTGTAGCAGTCCTTGACCCAACACTTATGGAGGCTATAGATGTAACCAATGGATTGCCTGAGGATGGGATATTGCTTATTAATACCCAAAAATCTCCACAACAGGTAAGAACAGAGATGCAGCTTACAGGGCGAAAGGTTTTTACGGTTGATGCCTCTGGCATCTCTAAGCGGTGCCTTGGCAGGGAAATACCCAACACCCCCATGTTAGGGGCA
>JAHIZN010000444.1 GCA_018814245.1 bacterium | reverse complement strand
AGTTATCCTCAGCTGGTAGGGGTAGGGTGGTGAATATCTTATTAACATTACACAAACAAGGCAGAAACCCAATGCTTTGATCTTATCCATCCCCTTTATCTCCTCTATCTCCGTATCCCCCTTCTTACACTACCTGAATAGTTACCTGGATTCTATTATAACAAAATAATCCTGACTTGTCAACAAAATTTATCTTGACAAATAATCATTTGTCCAGTAAACTTTAATCTTGAAAGCAAGTGGCAGGTTTGAAACCTGCCGTTATTAAATTAATAGGAGGGCAAGAACATTGATTCAAAGGTACACGCGTCCTGAAATGGGCAATATATGGACAGATGAGTATAAATTCAGGAAATTGCTTGAAATAGAGATATTGGCTTGTGAGGCTCAGTCTATACTCGGTAATATCCCAAAGCATGCTGTTGAGGCGATAAGAAAAAAGGCAAATTTTGATGTTCCGGGGATTTATGAGATAGAAGAGACTATCCAGCACGATGTTATTGCTTTTCTTACCAATGTGGCTGGATATGTTGGCGAGGAATCAAGATATATTCATCTGGGACTGACATCCTATGATGTGGTGGATACCTGTCTTTCTGTCAGAATGCGTGATGCCGGCAGGATGATTGTCAATGACCTGAAAAGATTATCTGAGGTATTGAAAAAACAGGCTCATAAATATCAACACACTGTTATGATTGGAAGAACCCATGGTATTCATGCTGAACCAATGACCTTTGGCTTAAAAATGGCTTTATGGTATTTTGAAACCCTTCGCAATATCCATCGAATGGAAGAGGCAGTAAAGATTATCAGTGTTGGTAAATTATCTGGTGCAGTTGGTACCTATTCTCAAATAGATCCCTTTGTTGAAGAGTATGTTTGTCAAAAATTAGAGCTTAGCTGTGCTGAGGTTGCAACTCAGGTATTGCAGCGGGACAGACATGCTCAATACTTAGCTACCCTTGGCATTATTGCCAGCTCATTAGAAAAGTTTAGCACAGAGATACGAAATCTTCAGCGAACAGATATGGGAGAGGTTGAGGAGCCATTTGGTAAGGGACAAAAGGGTTCCTCTGCTATGCCGCACAAGCGAAATCCGGTTGTGGCTGAAAGGATATCGGGTCTGGCAAGGGTTGTAAGAACTAATTCCATGGCTGCTATGGAAAATGTTGCCCTCTGGCATGAACGCGATATTGCTCACTCATCTGTAGAAAGGGTTATAATCCCGGATAGTACCATTCTGATAGACTATATGCTGAGTAAATTTATATGGATTGTTGAAAATATAGTTGTCCGTGAAGATAGAATGAAGGAAAATATAGGACGCACCAAGGGACTGATTCATTCCCAAAGCCTGTTATTAGCTCTGACCCAAAAGGGTGTGCTTCGGGAGGATGCCTATCATCTGGTTCAGAGAAATGCCATGAGGGTTCTGGATGAGGGCATAGATTTTAAGGAATTGATATTGAATGATCAGGACATAAGAAGCTGTCTTAGTCTTCAGGAAATAAATGATTGTTTTGATTTAAACAAATATTTGAAGAATATAGCTGTTATATTTAAGAGATTGTAGGTAAATGCTGCTAAACGATTGCAAAAACATAGGGGGGAATTACTAATGTATCCAGCACAGAAACAGTCTGATCTTCAGGCAACCGTAAGAGAGGAAATGCGGAGCGAAAATTTGGAACTGCTCCAGGCCGAAATAACAGGAAAGGAAATTATTCTCAAGACAAACACTCATCTTGACCGAAAAGAAAGAAGATATTTTGTCGATGAGGTAAAGGAGGAATACCTTAAGGAAGCCGGAAAACTCATGAGAGGTATGCGGCTTGTAAGTCATAAATTTTCAAAAGAAGAGCAGCCTTTTTTGAAATATCCCTCTGAGTATATTGAAAAAATTATAGAGGGTAACAAAAATAAATTAATTCTGCACTATACATCTGAGGTAAACATTACAAGAGACTTTAAGCGGCTTTATCGCAACTCTATACAGGATTTGGAGATATATATTTATTATTAAGAACAGATTCGGATAACTTATTGGAACATATCCACTTGTGCGGTTGTTGCATTAAGCCACAGAAACATAACAATAGCAGTAAATATAGGGAAAGATCCACAAAGGGTGTAAATCATAAGAGACTCTGGCCCTTGTCAGGCTTTTCTTATTTGCAATTACTCTTGTTATCGCTCGCAATTATTTTCCCTAAGTTTACACCCTTTGTGGTTCTTTCTCTGCCAGAGGTGCTGCCTCTTCTCGTTGCAATAGCTACTGACTAACGAGACTTGATGCAATTATCCACAACCGCACAGATGGGAACATATTGTTATGCAACAGACTATAAAAACAACAACAGATTATACCGGTATAGGTCTTCATACCGGGAACAAGGTGCATCTTCGTTTTTGTCCGGGCTTGCCAGATACCGGGATTATATTCTTTCGGGTAGATCTGCCTGATAGCCCTTGTGTGCCGGCAAGGATTGAGTACATTGATAATACTTATAGAGGGGTCTCGCTAAGGAATGGTTTGTGTGAGATAAAGACCATTGAACATGTTCTGGCTGCAATAAATGGGTTGAGGATAGACAATCTGATTGTAGAGGTATCAGCACCAGAGCTTCCAACTGGTGACGGCAGCTCTCAAATATTTGTAGAATTACTTAAAAAAGCTGAGATTGTCTGCCATGATGGGTGTGAGTCAAAAGCATCCATTAAGATATTATCCCCTGTTTGGGCATCAACAGAACAGAGTCATATTGTTATTCTTCCATCTGAAAATTATCGTATCAGCTTTACCCTTCATCTTGAGGATTCTTTTGTAGGTTCTCAATTTGCCTCTTTTTCTATTTCTCCAAATGTTTTCGAACAAGAGATTGCACCAGCCAGAACATTTGGTTTTTTTTCAGAAATAGAACAGCTTAGGCAACAAGGGCTGGCAATGGGTGGAAGTCTTGAAAATGCTGTGGTTATTGGAGAAAGCGATTTTCTGAATAATTTGCGGTTTAAGGATGAATTAGTCAGACACAAAATTCTGGATCTGATCGGTGATTTGTCTTTAACAGGCAGACGCATTCTTGGTCATGTGATTGCTGTTAAATCAGGACACAATCTTAATTTAAGCCTTGCCCGTAAAATAGCAGACTTGGTTTGTTGCAATGCCTTGCCTCAATAATAAAAACATTGGTAACTTTCAGGCAGTAGTGTCGTGTCAACCTTAATTTGACGCATAACAATTAAGCAGGGACAAGCCCTGCAGCTACGATGTAATCGATTGTTGTGTGTGGGAATCTTTGTAGCTGCGACCCTTGTGGTCGCTTATTAGTGGGGCAGAAACAGTGGAGGCAGCACCTCTGACACAGCAGCAGTCCTTATTTTCCTTATTGAATCAGGCATAGGCAATTATATTTGATTGTCTGTGCTTTTTTTGTTTTTCTGACAGCCTGCGATATTTGGTAATGTCT
>JAHIZN010000443.1 GCA_018814245.1 bacterium | reverse complement strand
CAATGCCCCCGTGCCTGCCCTCTGTCTCTACAATCTGTTGCAGCACAATCTGTCGTGTTAATCTCGCTACAGAGAAAGAGCCACAAAGGGTGTAAATTCTAAGACACAACCTTTGTCAGTCTCCTCTCATTTGTAATTTTCTGTGTTTCGCTGCAATTATTTTTCCTGCGATATTTACACCCTTTGTGATTCTTTCTCTTCTCGTTAATCTGTCGTGGCATTGATGCCCAAATCATGAGTTTTCACACAGTCTGATAGTCGCTGTCCCCAATTTCTCCACCCTCGTTCCTGCGGACACCTTCGCCAGCAGAGGGACAACTACTAAATTCAAATGTTGTGAGGTACGATTACACATTAAACCTGAAACAGAATGTATCCCCATCCTGCACCTCATATTCCTTGCCTTCAACCCTAAACAAGCCCTTTTCTTTCACCGCTGCCTCTGAGCCGAGTGCAATCAGGTCTTTATAGTTTATTACCTCTGCCCGAATAAATCCCCTTTCTATGTCTGAGTGTACCTTGCTGGCGGCACGAGGGGCTTTGGTATGTCTTGCTACAGGATATGCCTTGACCTCTTTTGGTCCACAGGTGAAGAATGTGACCAGATCAAGCATACTGTAACAAGTATTAATCAGCTTATTTAGCCCTGAGCTTTCTATGCCAAGCTCTTTCATGTATTCCCTTCTTTCGTCCTCTTCAAGCTGTCCCAACTCTGCCTCTATTTTGGCACAAACAGCAATAATCGAGGTATTTTCTCCGAGAATATCAGAGAGCATTTTTACAGCCGCATTCCCGGGGATATCTTGTTCAGCGATATTTGCTGCGAATAAGATTTGTTTAGGGGTTAACAGTTGAAGTTCATCAATGATTGCCTGTTCCTCTAAGGTAATTTTCCTGCTTCTAAGGGGAAGGTTGTTGTCAAGGGTTTCTTTTAAGCCTTCCAATATCTTTATCTGTTCCTTTATCTTTGCATCCCCTGATCTTGACTGCTTTTCCAATCGTTCGGTCTTTCTCTGGACAGAGTCCATGTCAGCCAAAATCAATTCTAACCCTATAGACTCTATCTCTCCGGACGGATCAATTTTAGAGATACCAGCCTCAGAGTTTTCAAAGCAGCGGACAACATGGACAAAGGCATCAACCTCCCGAAGTTGCCCTAATCGTTGGGAACCAATCTCATCTGAATCAGATGAACCGGCAAGATCAACAAACTCAATGGTAGTATAGGTTATCTTTTTGGGCTGATACATCTTGATAAACCTTTCCATCCGTTCATCAGGAACCTTAACCACACCAATATTTATCCCACCCTTTTGATACCCGGAGGTATCTACATTTAAGCCAGTCAAGCCATTAAACAGGCTGGTTTTTCCGGAATGCTTACTGCCAATTATACCAAGCTTCATTTTTTCACCCCGTAGGGGCAGACCTGTGTGTCTGCCCTTTATTGTCAGGGTAGACACATAGGTCTACCCATACATCAGGGCAGACACATAGGTCTGCCCCTACATCAGGGTAGACACATAGGTCTGCCCCTACTCAGGGCAACCACAGTGGGTTGCCCCTACCACCTAATTATATTTTACCCCAATCCTCTTTTTTGTTTCCTGCATCCATTTATCATATGCTATCTTCAGACTGTCGCCAATAAACCTTTCCTCTAAAGGCTTTAATATTTGTATCTGAAGCCCCTCTCCAGCCACAATAAATCCCTGTCCCATTAACTGGCCAAACATGTCTTTTTTTATTTTATCTATCTCAGGGGATTCTTCTCTTGTCTCTGTTTTTTTGTCCACAAACTGGATAATGTGATACCCAAACTGGGTTTTTACCGCACCTGACAAAGAATTTTCCTTTGTCAGGTTAAAGGCTGCCTCATCAAATTCCTTAACCATCTTTCCCCTTTCAAAAAAGCCAAGGTCACCACCCTTTGTACGGCTCGGACATGTGGAATGCTTGCCGGCCAGCTCCGCAAAGTTTGCCCCTTCCTTTATCTGTTTGAGCAAGGCATTTGCCTCTTCCTCTGTTTTTACCAGAATATGTCTGACATCTATCTGTTCTATCTCTATCTTTTTCTTCTCTGCCGGGGTACGGTCAATAAACTGGATAATGTGATACCCAAACTGAGTTTTTACCACACCTGACAATGGATTTTCCTTTGTCAGTCCATAGGCTGCATCCTCAAATTCCCTAACCATCTGTCCTCGTCCAAAGAATCCAAGGTCGCCGCCCCTTTCATGACTTGGACATGTAGAATGCTTACTTGCTACCTCTGCAAAATCTGCCCCTTCCTTTATCTGTTTAAGCAAATTCTGCGCCTCTTCCTCTGTGGCTACCAATATATGTCGGGCATGAACCTTGACAGCATAATCCTCACAAAACCTTTCAAACATCTGCTGGGTAATTCCCACCCTTGGCATAACGCATTTAGCCATCAACTGTACCTTTTGAAAGGCAATTTGTCCCTTTTCTTTTATATCATCAAGGGTTATTCCCTCCTTTGACATGGCATTTTCAAAACCTGCTGCATCAGCAAACCTTTGCTTAATAATATTAACCACTTGGTCTATTTGCTTGGGATCAACAATAATCCCCTGCTTCGTTGCCTCCTGCCTGATAATCTCATCCTCAATCAGCCCTTCTACGGCTATTCTCGTTTCTGTAGCCTGAAGATTTATGGCTGTCGTCCCCATTGCCTTCTCCAATTGAGCTGTGGTAATGGTGCTGCTTCCAACCGTTGCTACGGTTGTGGACTGGGCATAAGCAAAGGTTGTCCCACATATTAATACAGCTGCTCCTGCAACTGTTGCTGCAAATAAATTTTGCATACCGATCCTCCTTAGTTTAAATATTACACAAGCCAACAATGTGGCAATGTATTTCATCTGTAAATATCAACGCAATGCTGATGTTTTTCCTATTTCTTTATTCATGCCAGTAATAGGAAATTGGCAGCCGTAACTGCCAGAGGTACTCTCCTCTTTAGTCTGCGATAGTCTGCTACAACCTGCGGCTGCAAGTATTACATGAGAAAAGCCATTGACAAGGATTGTATCGCTGGATTACACCCTTTGTTGTTCTTTCTCTACAAACAAGATTGACACCCTTCACGCAAGATTTTCTTCTCCGCCTCCGCGTCTCCGCGCAAGATTTTCTCCTCTGCCTCCGCGTTCTCCGCGTCTCCGCGTGAGGTTTTCTCCTCTGCCTCTGCGTGAGATTTTCTCCTCCGCGTCTGCGAGTGAAAACTCCTCATCCCTTTGTTTGCCCCGTTTAATCATGCGAGAATATCCATTTCAATCTCTTAATTGCCCGAGAATAGGCAATAACTACTCCCATTTCTCGATTATCATTCAGCGATTGAGTGTCTAAGCCTTGTGAACCAATAAAGGCTATTTTTTCATCAACAATCATCATAGTGCCCTGTGGACAGGGTGTTTGTTGTAATTTAATGCGAATTCCTTGTTTGGAAAAGTACCTTTGTGTTTTAAGATTAATATCATTTACCAAAGATAATATGGTTGTCGAGGGTGTTTCCTCAGCCAATATAATCTTTATATTCACCCCTCGTCTCTTTGCTTCAATAAGAGAATCCATTACTTCTTCATCCTGCAGAAGATGTGCTTGTATCCATATCTTTTTCTTTGCGTTAGAGATAAGATCAAGCAGCCTTTGCCTTGAGTTGTCAGGGCTGATAAACATACTTTGACAAACAGGGACATATCCTTTTTTTTGCCAGTCTGCAACAAAGACAGCCTCTGTTTCAGTGACAACCCTTGGGTCACCAATAAATATACCGTATCCACGATACTGCGAAAAATTTGATTCAGTCAGTCCAAGGGTGATCAATACTATCTTTCGATGATCAATAATAATATAGTTGGCATGGGTACTGGTAAATTGGGGATTACTCCAACTAAAGGCTATCCCTGCTCCAATCAGTTTTTTAGCTGATTCAGCATTAACCGTACTGCTTCCGTATGGGTTTCCTTCCAACATAACGCGGACATCCACTCCACATTGTCTTGCCGTACACAAGCTGCTGATAATCTTTTTATCTGATAATTCATAGCTGCACACCCAGACAGATTCTGCAGCATTTTGAATTAATTCTAAGATTGATTTTTGTCCATCGTCAGGCAAAACAATTACATCTGCAGGGTAAGGAGATGGTACAACCACTGCATGGCAAATATATGGCAATAGTACAAAAAGAGATACGGTTAATAGCCTGACAATGGTCATTCTCTATGTCTCCTGTAGGACAACCCTTGCGGTTGCGGAAATAATAGGGCAGGTGCAAGAGACAGAGGGTAGGCACAAGAGACAGAGGGCAGGCACAAGAGACAGAGGGCAGGCACAAGAGACAGAGGGCAGGCACAAGAGACAGAGGGCAGGCACAAGAGACAGAGGGCAGGCACAGGGGCCTGCCCCTACAGCAAATGTCATAACCCATTACATCTCCAGGAGGTGTCCTAATTTTTTTTGTTTGGTTTGAAGATAGAACAGGTTGTCTTTTGTCGGCAGTATGTCAATATGTACTCGTTCTACAACAGAAAGTCCATACCCTTCTAATCCAATAATCTTTCGGGGATTATTGGTTATAAGCCGTATTGTTGAAAGACCAAGGTCAGATAAAATCTGTGCCCCAATTCCATAATCCCTGAGATCAGGTTTGAATCCAAGTTTTTGATTGGCTTCAACCGTATCAAAACCCTCATCCTGAATAGAATAAGCCCTGAGTTTATTGATTAAACCAATACCCCTGCCTTCCTGAAGCAGATACAGTAATACCCCACAACCCTCTTTTTCTATCATGCTCATTGCTTGTTCAAATTGTTGTCCACAATCACATCTCTGAGATTTGAAGAGATCACCGGTAAGACATTGAGAATGTACCCGTACAAGGACATTTTGTTTATTTTCAACACATCCTTTTACCAGAGCAATATGATGCTGACTATCAACCGATGATTCATAGCCCAGAATAGCAAACTCACCAAATTCTGTAGGCAATCTTGTTTCAGTTACTCTTTTTATCAGCTTTTCTGTTTTTCGGCGGTAGGCAATAAGGTCGGCAATGGTTATTATCTTCAGGTTATATTCCTTTGCTACCTCAATTAGTTTTGGAAGGCGAGCCATACTGCCATCTTCATCCATAATCTCGCATATTACCCCGGATGGATAAAGCCCGGCAAGTTTTGCCAGATCTACTGCTGCCTCTGTATGACCTGTTCGTTTCAATACACCGCCATCCTGTGCCCTTAATGGAAAAACATGCCCTGGTCTGGCAAGGTCGCTGGGCAGTGTCTTTGGGTCAAGAACAGTTTTAATGGTTGCTGCCCGATCATGGGCAGATATTCCTGTAGTTGTAACAAGCTTGGCATCTATGGAAACAGTGAATGCTGTTTCTAATATATCAGAGGATTCATTAACCATAGGGCTTAATCCTAATTCGTTTAATCGCGACCCAATAATGGGTAAACAGATAAGACCCCTGCCATACCTTGCCATAAAGTTGATTGCCTCTGGTGTGACCATTTCAGATGCCATAACCAGATCGCCCTCATTTTCCCGATCCTCGTCATCAACAACAACCAGCATTTTGCCTGATTTTATCTCCTCAATCGCCTCTGGAATGGATGCAAATGGCATAAATAATTCTCCCTCCTGTTGCCTTGATTTTATGATCTTTACTAAACGCTTACGAGTGTTACTTAATCAGAAGGATCTTCTTGCTATCCTTGAAGCTGTCTGTCTTTATCTGGATGATATATGCCCCGGAAGTACATAGGCTTCCCTCGTTATTTTTTCCATCCCAATCTATCCAGTTCTGATTTGCTTTCTACTTTTACAAAGATGTTATCTTATTTCGTAACTACTCAGGTATACAGAATTCAGGAGTCAGAATTCAGAATAGCTCCAGAGTAAGCCTATAAATTCCATTATCTCTCTCTCAATATCCCCATATTTCCTGCGAAAACTATCATAGCAGGTGTTTTCATTCTGACTCCT
>JAHIZN010000442.1 GCA_018814245.1 bacterium | reverse complement strand
GGTTGTTGCATTAAGCCACAGAAGCATAACAATACCACGCAAATACAGAGGAAGAGTCACAAAGGGGGTGAAACATAAGAGACTCTGGCCATTGTCAGGCTTTTCTTATTTGCAATTACTCCTGTTTCGCTGCAATTATTTCTCTTAAGTTTACACCCTTTGTGGTTCTTTCTCTGCCAGAGGTGCTGCCTCTTCTCGTTGCAATAGCTGCTGGCTAATAATTCACTAAAAAATCACAGTAACTGAGTAGTTACTTCCCATAATTAGAATTGCTGCTCATGTCCACAGTTTTCATCCAAAAACATATGCCTGAATCACAGAGATAATGATAGCCAATATCATAATTTTGGATGTTGAAATACGCCTGAGTGTGACCGCTACCCAGAGTACTATTGCTCCGGATAGAAGGTTTGAGATTAAGCTGCTTTGACCACCTATGGTCGCAATCATTTTGGATGATAAAAACACCCCAAAGCAAGCTAACATCGTCAGACCGATGCCCTGTATCCACCATGTTATTTTTTGAATCACAGATTTGGCTTTAAGAATAACCTCAATTGCTTTTTCCTGCTTTTCATAACCCAATCGCAGCCCATACCATCTAACCATCAAGGGGAGCAGATTATATACGATTAAAAAGACAGCGATTCCTATACCAATCAGAGCTTGTCTCTCCAGAATAATCCCTGAGGCGACAATCACTATCCCTACCAGAGACATAAACGGTCTCCATGTACCCCAAAAAAATGTATCTCCTAATGAAGCAAAGGATCTGGCTGTTTGTTCCTTTAATCGATGAATATCATCAAGTATTTTATTGTCTCCTGAAGAGGCATATTCTTTTTCTTTAGCAGCAATCATTCCAACAATGATATTAGCCACATAGGGTTGGGTATTAAAATTCTCAAAATGCCGCAACAATGCTTTTTTTTGTTCTTCTTTCTGTGGAAACAGCTTCTTTATAACAGGCATCATAGCTGTAGTAAAGCCAGAATTTTGCATTTTCTCAAAATTCAGGACACATTGAATAAGCAATGATCGCCAAAATATTTGTCCAAGCATGGATTTGTCCACAATCAACCCCTAATCGAATCGCGAATCGCGAATCGCGATTCGCGAATTGTAGGAAGCAACTTTGGCAGAAATCTCGAATCTCGAATCTGTTCCATTCCTGCAGATTCGCAATTCGCAATTCGCAATTCGCAATTCTGCTCCATTCCATTTCTGCAGATTCACAATTCGCGATTCGCGATTCGCGATTCGCGATTCAAAAACTTGCCATTATTACTGCTGCAATTACCCACACAGCACCAAAATAGAATATATTCTTCTTTGTCATAAACGCCTCTAATGAGATACCCATACATACCAATAAAAACAGCCACAAGACATTTTTTAGTACAGAAAATATCTCTTGCGGAAAAGATCTCAGGATTATGGGCAAAAGACTAATCCCACTGATTATTAATATGGCACAAAGCAAGGCATTAACCATAATCGATACACCAATAGCTTGCAGGTTAAGTCTATTGATGATGCTTAGTTCGCCCTTTTCTACAAAAGGCATTGCTCGATTGACTAATCCGGCATTTATGTATCTGAGCAGTGTATCTGTTCTTCCGCCGACATATCCGCAACATATCCCATAAACAAGCCCAGTGGTTATCCAATATGGTTCTATTTGTGCCTTTCTGGAAAGATAACAAACTACAGATGTGGCTACAGCCGAACTAATTGTTGCATTTGGTGGCACTGATGACCCAAGTGGAAGAAGATTGATCCAGAAAAATTCCAGCAATACCCCTATGATTATACCAATCTTTGCCCCACTAACAACATCCCCATTCAGCAAGCCCAAAACACTTCCGATTAATGGAGAAATAATTAGTGGTCTGGAAATCATGGTCTGGGCTATGGCAGTGGCATCTAAGTTTATCAGACTGTAACATATGGAACCAGTTAACACATATAATAACATTAAATTACCCCGGATGTAAGTGTTCAGTTGTCAGCTTTTTGAATCGCGAATCTCGAATCTCGAATCTCGAATTGCGAATCTGCAGAAATGGAACAGATTCGCAATTTCTGCCAGGGGTGCTTCCTGCAATTCGCGATGATGCTGCCTCTGTCAGCTGAACGCTTACGGAAATATTTATCAGCGTTGCTTGATTTCCTCAATTACTCTGTGAATAGTGTGATATATTGTAACAATTGATACAAGGGCAAGATAAATTCTACACTGTTCAAAACTAATTTCCGGCTTTCCAGAAAACGAAAACAAGAATAAGCTAATTACAAATGGTATCATCGCGCCGAGCATAAATATTTCAATAATACTTCCTAAGCTTTGGCGCCATTTCTTGTAGCAAATACCTCTTACAACTGTCAGGAGAATAACCATTATTGCTCCACACAATATTCCCCAACTATTTACATCCATTGTCTGCATCCCTTAGCTTTTTAATTTCATTATTTCTTGCCACCCCTACAATTATCCCCAATAGTCCACCAACTATGGCACCATTATAGCTGTAGAACGAACCACCCAAAAATGCTCCACCAACAGCTGCCATTACTATTCTATCAATGTTATTCTTATTATCTTCAAAAGACCTTTGCTGACTATTCGTTATTTCGCTCATCTCTCTCACCTCGTGATATCATCTGCACAACTTAAAACAATCTTACCAATGTATCTTGACAACAACCTCATAGACAAGGACAAGCCCTGTCCCTAAAACAACCTCACTGCCGCATCCCTCTCTACCCCCTGAACCTCAACCACAATCCCCATATCTGCTATCTGTTTCAATACATCCATCTCTTCAGGGGAAACATACACTGCATTACTCACCGTATGGGTTCTGAAGCTATTACGAGACATGACACCAAGATTAAGCCTATCTGCCTTAATCCCACTCTGTACTACCAGAAGGGCATCCTCAACATTTCCAACAAGGATAATGGTTCGTCTTGTATTTTTTGCCTGATCCCTTATCATGTCAGGCAGTTCTTTTTTATTATAAAAGCAAGCTGTAACACCATCAGGCACACCAATAAGCTGAAGTTCTTTTCCCATTTTATCTTCGGCTATTTTGTCGCTAATTACAACAATGTGTTGATATTCTAATCCCCTCCACCCCTGAAGTATCTGTCCATGAATAAATCTTTCATCAATACGGAACAAAACAATGTTCATATTTCCTATCCCTCGTAGGGGGCATGCCTCCGTGGCTTGCCCTCTGTCTCGTGTAAGCGTTCAGGTATCAGCAGCAGTCAGTCATCAGTTTTTAAGGTGATTAATTCCCAAAAACTCTTGACAAGCAGTAGTGATTGACACACTCTCTTGTTTTTCCCTCGATTTTTCTGTTTCTACCTGAATGCTGAGAGCTGACGGCTGAACGCTTACTTTATCATTTCCCTTAGATTGACAATGCTTTTGACCCCTGCCTTCTGGATATCAGCAATAACATCCTTTGCCTTACCATCATCCCTATGGTTGACAAGTTTTATAATCATAGGCAAGTTGACACCAGTTAAAACCTCTACGGTCTCATCCAACAAAAATGCACCGGAGATGGTGCAGCAATTTCCACCTATAAGGTCAACGAATATCACCACACCATCACCATCATTTACATCAGCTATTGCTTGTTTGATCTTTTGAGTAAGCTCTTCACCAGACTCATGGGGGGAAAAGGAAACTGCCTCAACATTTTCACATTTTCCTATGATCAACTCTGCCGTCTTGAGTAACTCTATTCCCATACAGCCATGTGTAGCTATTACAATCCCAATCATCCCTATCCCTCCAGCTTGAGGACTTCCAATGCTCGTAACCGTGTAAGCATTTCAGGGCAGACACATAGGTCTGCCCCTACTGCTGAACGCTTACCATAATTCATAATTCATAATTCATAATTTGCAATTATGTCCCCATTTCCCATGAAGCCAGGTACTCTGTTTGTTCCTGTGTCAGGGTATCTATCTTTGCCCCCATTGATTCCAGCTTTAATCTGGCTATCTCCCTATCCATGTGTTCAGGGACAGAATATACAGCCTTTTCCATGCTGCTATTTTCCTTAGCCATATATTCTGCAGATAGTGCCTGGTTGGCAAAGCTCATATCCATAACACAGGCAGGATGCCCCTCTGCTGCTGCCAGATTGATCAATCTTCCCTCTCCAAGCAGATATACTTTTTTCCCATCGCTCAGGGTATATTCATCTGTAAAATCCCTCACCTGTCGTTTAGACACAGCCATAGCCTCTAAGGCATCAATGTTTAACTCAACATTAAAATGCCCTGAATTGGCAACAATTGCACCATTCATCATCACCTTAAAATGCTCTGCATCAATAACATGTTTATTCCCTGTCACAGTTACAAAGATGTGCCCAATTTTGGCGGCTTCACTGATAGGCATAACATCAAATCCATCCATCTTTGCCTCAATGGCAGGAAGTGGATCTATCTCAGTAACAATAACCCTTGCCCCCATTCCCTGTGCCCTCATTGCCAAGCCTTTACCGCACCAGCCATATCCGCAGACAACAAAGTTTTTGCCGGCAAGAAGGAGATTGGTTGCCCGCAGGATACCATCTAATGTGCTTTGACCTGTGCCATAGCGATTATCAAAAAAGTGTTTTGTCATAGCATCATTTACCGCAATGATAGGATACTTCAACACCCCATCCTTTGCCATAGCCTTCAATCGAATAACGCCGGTTGTGGTTTCTTCTGTACCGCCAATAATACCCTCTAAGAGATCCTGTCTTGTCGTGTGAATAGCAGATACCATATCTGCCCCATCATCCATAGTGATATGGGGTTTAATATCCAGGGCACTATTGAGATGCTTATAATATGTCTCATTATCCTCACCCTTTATGGAAAAGGTAGGGATATTAAAATGAGTAACCAAGCTTGCGGCTACATCATCCTGTGTAGAGAGCGGATTAGAGGCACAAAGCCTGACCTCTGCTCCGCCAGCTGCTAATGTATCCATCAGATTGGCTGTCTCTGCAGTCACATGCAAACAGGCAGCTAATCGTAGATCTGCCAGTGGCTTTTCCTTCAAAAATCTTTCCTTTATTAATTTTAAGACAGGCATCTCCTGTCCTGCCCATTCAATCCTTAGCCTTCCCTTTTCGGCTAAGTTTATGTCCTTAACATCAAAATTCATATTGCCTCCTTGTTATATATTCACCACAGAGACATGGAGAACACAAAAAATTAATGTAACTATTCAGCTATACAAATGTGTAAGATAAGGGGAAATGGGGAAAAGGGAGAATTGGAGAAAAAATCTTAATCTCTTTCTCTGATTCAAAAAACAATTCTTGTAATTTTATCAGTTAATTCTTCTTTTCTCCATTTC
>JAHIZN010000441.1 GCA_018814245.1 bacterium | reverse complement strand
CTATTCAGGCATACAGAATTCAGGAGTCAGAATACAGAATGAAGACGGCGACCACAAGGGTCGCAGCTACAAGTTTCCCACAAATAGCTGTAGCTGCAGGGCTTGTCCCTGCTATAATCATTCCTATGCCTGAATAGTTACAAAAAAAATAGGGTGAGGAGCTGCAGGCTTAATGGTATTTGTTCCAATGTTTAAGCTCAGTTGCTCATATATTTATTAAATAAAAGCAACATGAAGCCTCAGGAGTTACCTTAAGCCTTACATTTTCCTCACCCATTCTTAAGTGTAAGCAAATTATAAGCCGAGTTTCGTGAAAGGGAAAAAACCCTTTTGATGGTCATCTATCTAGGATAAATATTACTATTTACCTCAAGCGACCTACCCGAGGGAAACAATGGGCAACTGTCTTTGAGGAAACCTCAAAAATCCCTCCTATTTGGTCTTGCACCGGATGGGGTTTTCCAAGCCAGAGAATCGCTCCCCTGCTGGTAAGCTCTTACCTCACCATTTCAACCTTACCTGAGCTCTCAAATCAGCCAAGCTAATCACATAAATCACACTAGAATACATAATCTATAAAGTTTAGACTATGCGACCAACTTAACTTAGCTACTTGAGCCAAACAAACGGAACAATCATCATAAACACGCGTTGTCTTTCTCTCGCTGGTTCAAATAACAAAAATAAGGAGAATAAACAACCACTCTTCCCGGCTGTTCTGACATTCTACAAGAAATTTCTTTCGCTCGTATCAAACGAAAACGAACAGCCATCATCAAGATTGTCCCTGCCTTTGCAATCAACCAGATTAAACTTGGCTGATTGAGAGCCATCGGCGGTGTATTTTCTGTTGCACTTTCCTTGAGGTCACCCTCACTGGGTATTACCCAGCATCTTGCCCTGTGGTGCTCGGACTTTCCTCTGTTGCTGTCCAACAGCGACCATCTAATTTGCTTACACTTATTATATACACTATTTTTTGCGATTTGTCAAGAAAAAAATTCACAATTCCTTAAAAACTTGCCCCGCAGGCACGCATTATCCCTATCTCTCGATACCTTTGCCGTATAGAGAGCATGATCATGTTTATTATTCCATCGCCTGCCAGAATCAGAGTTAATATCTCTATCCAGATGGTAATCATCTTTGCTGTAGCCCTTTGCTGCTTCACCATGTCTAATAATCCTTCAATGATTAAAATCATAAACCTTTTATTCACAGGAAATGACTTCCCTTTATCCTTTCGGACTAAGTAAAAACAATCATACGACTTCATCAACAATTTGTCCGTCTTTTAGGTGATATATCCTCTTTGTCCTTTCAGCCACTGCTTGATTATGGGTAATAATCACCACAGTCATCTTCTTTTCTTCATTGAGCTTGCAGAATATATCCATAATCTCTTTGGCTGAGGTTGAATCCAAGTTTCCTGTAGGTTCATCTGCAAGGATAAGACTGGGTGAATTTACCAATGCCCTGGCAATGGCTACCCGTTGCTGTTCACCGCCAGATAGTTCAGCTGGCCGATGATAAGCTCTCTCCCCCAAGCCTACCCCTTCAAGCAAAGAAAATGCCACAGAACTTCTCTCTTTTATCCCAGCATAAAGAAGTGGCAACTCAACATTCTTTAGGGCTGTCAGTCTGGGTAGAAGATTAAAGGTTTGAAAGACAAAACCGATCTTTTTCAACCTTATCTCAGCCAGTTCATTGTCATTCAATCTGGAGATTTGAATTCCTGAAAGAAGATAGTTGCCTTGAGTGGATTTGTCTAAGCAACCAAGAATATTAAGCAAAGTAGTCTTGCCACTTCCAGAATGTCCCATAATGGTTACAAACTCTTGTTCTTCTACCCTAAGAGAGACATCTTTAAGGACTGGGAGGAGAAGATTGCCAATTTGATAAGTCTTAGAAACCCTTTCCAAAATAATCATTATTCATACCTCAAGGACTCAATAGGATTAAGCTTTGCTGCTTGCATAGCTGGATAAAAGCCAGAAAAGCTACCTACTATGGCGGAAAAAAGAAAGCCAATCAACACTACCCACCAATGAAAGGATAGGGGTAACTCAAGCAACAGGTTGAAAATATTCCCTACAGATACACCCAACCCAATCCCAATAAATCCACCAATTAAGCTTAATGTCAATGCCTCAATGAGAAATTGAATCAGAATTTGCTGTTTTTTAGCCCCAATGGCTTTGCGAATGCCAATCTCTCTCTTTCTTTCTGTCACAGACACCAGCATTACATTAGCTATCCCGATGCCGCCAACTAATAAGGAGATAGATGCAATTCCAATTCCCACTAAGGTAATAATGTTCATTATATCTTTTGTCGCTTCAATCATCTCAGAAGCAGATTCTACCTCAAAACTATGATTTCGTCCATATCTTTGAGCTAATACAATTGCAACTTGTTGTTTTCCTTTTTCCACTAAATTATAACTTTTCACCTTAACATAAATCAGATCAACCCGTTTTGTCCCATTAATTTTTTGTAAGGTCGTAAGCGGCAGATATATCTTAGGAGTGGATTCCATCCACAATCCCTTGTTTTTACAAGCTATTTTGCCTATCACATTAAAGCTTAGCCCACTTATCAACATCTCTTTCCCAAGAGGATTAATCAACCCAAAGAGTTTTTTTATTTCCTTTGAGTCTTCAATGACGCATACCTTTCGGCAACTAACAAGATCAAACGAAGTAATGAATCTACCTTCAATCAGAATAAGTTTACGCACAGATTGATAAACAGGCTCTACTCCCAGAATATCACAGGTAAAATGTTTATTAGAGTAAGTTACCCTTTGAAAGTCTCTTACTTCCTTAGCCAGATCAACTATAGCCGAGCATTGCCTTTTCATAGCCACAATATCCTTTTGTCCAAGCTTCCTCTGAGGACAAAAAATACCCTTTTGATTATTTGAGGTTTTAGATGTAGAATTAATCCAGATAATATCCGAACCTATTACTTCCATCTCTTGTAATATTTTCTTTTGACTGCTAATACTGATAGAAAGAAGCCCAATTATGGAAGCGACACCTATAATTATTCCCAGCATAGTCAAAATAGAGCGAAGCTTATGAAGCCTGAGGGTTTCAACGGCCTCTTTGATGGTTTCTATTAAATTCATATTTTTACCTTAACCGAATCTCCATCTTTCAATTCCAGGTTTCCCAAAGTAACTACTAAATTTCCTACCTTTAATCCATTCTTTATTTCTACCATTTCTTGTCCACATAAACCTACTTCTACTATCCTTAGCATAGCCTTTCCTTTCCCTACAACATAAACTGCTTTTCCTCTATCATTCTCAAGCACTGCCGCTAAAGGGATTGTCAGCACATTCTTCAAATAACCCACTTCTATTTCTACCTCTACCTGAAGACCAGGTTTTGATTCAATATCCGGAGCATTCTCTATAGATGCAATAGCTCTTATGTAAGTCTGTCCCTGATCTTGTATCACCTTAGTGCCAATCTTGAGAATATGTCCTGATATGTCTTGAGGGAAGCCATTCCTCTTAATCTTGACTGACTGTCCAACATTTATCATTTTAATATCAGATTCATCTATTTTTACATCAACTACTCTATCTGTCACTAATTCTCTCGGAATAATCTTTTCTTTTAAGTTATCAAGAATTGTCTCCATTTCTTGCTGATTATTTTCGAGTTGAATCTGAGCCTTTTTAATTTGAACATGTTGACTGTAAATATCTTTTTTTTCATGGGCATCTTCATATTGTAGTTTTGTCTTCTTGAAAGAGTTTTGCGACTCTATTAATTGCTGTTTGGGAACTGCTCCTGCTTCATACAACTTCTCAGTTTTTTTGCACTGCTCCATAGATGCATTTAGACTCAAAGAGGCATTTTCTAAATTTCGGCTATATCCTCTTTCTACCTCTTTTAATCTTCTCTTCGCCGTTTCAAACTCAAGGGCAGATAGTTGAAGATTTTGGCTGGCAGACTGAATGAGCCTTCTTTCTTCAGGGTCAGCTAATGTACAAATAATATCCCCTCCCTTTTCAAGTTTGCTTAATGGCATGATAATTCGTGAATTTGATTCAGTTCCTATCTTGTAGAAATTCAAAGAGGCAATCTTTCCTGCTGCAGATACAGTGGAAATTATCTCTTTGCGAACAACCGAGCAAATCTCTACTTCTTTTATCTTTTCGCCTTTTTTATAATAAACGATCCTTAAAAGAATCAAGCCAAAGATTAAAACCCCAGCAATAATGATGAGTTTAATCTGTTTTTTTCTTGTATTCAATTTCTAACCTTCCTATGGCCTTAAGTAATTTGCCCTTATTAATAAATAAGACAATCATCGCTTCGTTAATAGAGTTCTTCATCTGGAAGAGTGAAACTTGACTTCGCAAAACCTCAATGGCTGTTTCTATCCCTTCTTCATATTTTAATTTGGTAATCTTCAGACTTTCTTCAGCTAATTTCAGGTTGAGATTAAGTATCTCTATTCTTTTCTTTTCGGACTGGATATTTTCCCAGAGTTGATCAATCTCATCCTGAATGCTTTTAAGTAATTCTTCATAATCATATATCATCTTTTTAAGATTAAGATTGGCTGATTCAATGTTTGCCTTGACCAATCCTCCATTCAGTAGAGGAAAATCTAAGCCAATAGAAACTTGCCAATTTCTATTCAGATCCTTTTCCATATCTTCAAGCCTTTTTTTCTCATTATTCCATTGATAATTTCCCGTAAGGATTAAAACAGGCTTATTTTCGCTCTTTCGTATATCCAAATTTAACATAGATAGATCAATATTGACCTGCTGTTGTTCAACATCTATTCGGTTTTTCAGACTTTCCTTAAAGGCCATTTCTTTTGAAAGGAAAGAAAGAAAGGAAAAAATAACGGGTTCAGTTAATACTTCTTCTGTGTTCAAGATATTCAACTCGGGCCGAAGATTAAGAAGTTTGCAACAAGCTATCATAGAATTCCTAAAAGAGTTTTCTGCAGTAATTAGTTTTGCTTCATCCGAAGATGCTTGAACTTGCACTTGCATCAGATCAAGTTTGGCTATCTGATCAGCTTCCAGTTTAGCCTGGCTTAAAGCAAGTAAATCTTGCGTGAGTTTTAATTCTTCCCGGGCTAATTTAACTTGGTTCTTTTGTGATACTAACCCATAATAGGAAGTAATCACATTAAAAATTAAATCTTCTTTAACTTGCTGGTAAGCCAATCTAGCTATCTGGTAATTTGCCCTTGCCTGAATTAAAGCAGCATGACCAGCTCTTACCCCTGAAGGACATAAGGGTTGTTTCCATTCAAAGCCTATATTTGGAGTAGAAGCATACTTTTTGTCAAAGGCAGTAGAGTCTTGGATACTCTCTGAATCTATCTTAGTTAGATCAATCTGGGCAAAGGGTTTGAATTCACTTCCCAGCAAGGCAGGTAATTTCCAACTCCAGCCAAGTTTTGAATCATACTTTGTGTTTTTACTCTTTTTAGAAGTTTTTAGAGAATCAATGGTTCTATTTTCAGTATGGGAAATATTGGTCTCAAGGTTACTCTGAAGTTTATAATATGCCAGAGCAGCCTGATAATTTGACTCGGCTATCTTTAGATCATATTGAGCTCTGTGGTGCAAATCTCGGTTGTTTTCCATAGCTATCTTAATCGCTTCCATCAAACCGAACGGACTATCTTCAGTATATCCATTAGAATCAGATAGATAAATAAGCATTAGAGTAATTACTATTATCCATCTCATTACAAATCTTTCTCCAGCTTTAGTGATTTAATAATTGGCTTTGTCCTTACCAGCATTACATAGCCATTCCATGCCATATTGAACAGTCCCTCTCTTACCTTGATATAACCCATGGCTGGATCAAATAGGGTGATGAATCCTTCTTTAATCTCCAAGACCACTACCCAATGATTATTGCTAATAAAGGCAATTATTGGCAGGATAGTTTTCTTAAGGGCAGCAAAGTTTTGCTCTTCTCCCCAAGCACTAAACCCAAGTTTCCTGGCTGCCTGAACCAACTCATACATACTCGTTCCTCTTTTCTCCATTTTGACCAATTTGATAATCTCCTGTTCTGAGGTTTCAACGCTCCAGAGATTAAGCAAATGAGCCAGAGCAGCCGGGCCGCAAGTGTTTGATCTTGCCTGAAGGAAGTTCTCTTGTACTTCTTCAATAGGTATTCTGGGGGAAGAGAAAAACTGAGCAAGGTGTTTCTTCATTCCATACTCTGGCTGAAAACCATGACCAACTGCCAGAATACTGAAAACTATTACAATAGCCATCGTCAGACAATGAGCTATGACTATTATCCCCAACTTCACTGGTTGCTTCAACTGACTAAGACAGCTCCCCCAAACAGGTTTGAGCTTCCATTTTAAGGCTTTGGAATCCTTAACTTGTTGAGGGCTTTTCTTAGTTAATGGCACTCTAACAATAAATATGGCTAAAAACAGGCAAAGCCAGCTAAACATATCTCCAACCTTAGCATAAACGGTCTTGTCTTCACAGCATTCCATCTCGGTCTGCATAATTCCTTCATTACCCAGGCCAATTTTTGTTGTTATTATCCCCTTAGGGCTAATAACCATGGAAATACCAAAGTTAGCTACCCGAACTACCCATCTACCATTCTCTACTGCTCGAAATATTGCCTCAGCCGCATGCAAAACAGGTAGGGTTGAAATCCTGAAATCGCCATCGTTAGTAAGGATAAACAGAATCCCTGCCCCTTTTTTGGTTATCCTCCGGGCAACTTGAGGAAAAACCGATTCCCAACAGATCATCTGTCCTAATTTACCAAATTGTGTTGGAATAGGGTCAGAATCTTTTCCTGAGCAGATAATTCCCTCACCGAAGGGAGCCAGCTTAACCTTATCATATCTCCCCATCAGTCTTCCGGTTGAAGAAACTACAAAAGATGAATTGTATACTTTTCCATTCTCATCAAGGTCAAGGCTGCCAAATAATAGCAAACTCTTAGTATCTATGGCTAATCGATATATCTCATCTCGAAGCATGGGAATACGAAAGTTATAGTTGCAGGTAGCTCCTTCGGGTAGAACAATAATGTCTGCCTGTAATTCTCTTGCCTTATTAATCATCTTAAAGTATTTCTCCCTTACTGCCTTTATGTATTCGGGATATACAGGAGCTAATCTGTACTGATATTCAGGAATGTTGCCCTGTATTCCGACAATATTAATTGCATGTTTTGTCTGGCTAACATCCTTTTCTACTAACCACCAGCCGCATATCCCATTGACAATAATCATCAATAGTGTTATTCCCAAAGCAAGTAAAAGCTGCTTGTTTTTAAATAAACCCCTATTTTCTTGCCAGCATCTCCACCATAAAGCCAGATTTGAGTTGACTAATACAATTAAAAATGAAACCCCATAGATACCAGTAATACTTGCTGCTTGGATAACCCATGGATGACGATACTGTTGCAAACCTAAATTGAATGGAATTGAAAAAAGGTTCAGAAATATATATTCCATGCTCACCCAAATGATTGGTGGAGCAAATAACTTAATCATCAAGAAATTTTCTTTAGTTGTCAGAGATTGATTTATAAACCAAAGAATAAGAGTGAAAATAGGGAAGAATAGCGAGACAACAAAGGTGTAAAATAAAAAGCCACTAAAATGGTCTGGAATTATACCGTAACTGATAGCCGCAAAGAAGATAATGCCAGACGAATAACCCAGGATGACATTTTCTAATGCCCCCATAGATTTAATTGCCAATAACGGTACCAACCCAAACCAGATTAAAAAATCAAGCCCAGAAATTAAACTCAGGCTACAAAGAATGCCTGAAAGTAATGAAACTGTAAATTTCGTAGCCATTAAAAAGACAGCCCACTGCCAATGTAAATACGGGCCATGCCTCCTTCATTAAAACCATAAGCTATCCCTATTCTACTTGTCCATGGAATAGAATATAACTGATGAGTATCTAACCTTAGTTCGCTTCCTGCTCCTAACTTAATGCCCTTCTCCTGAGTAGTGTTTCCCCATACATTTCCATAATCAACAAAAATAGATCCATGTAGCCTATCAAAAAAGATTGGGAATACCCTTTGGCCACGCTCGATATTCTTTATGGGGAATCGATATTCAATGCTTCCTGCCAGTGCTTTATTGCCAGAAAACCGGTCATCTTCATAGCCCCTAATGGGGAAAGAGGTTTCACCAATAACCATATCTTGTGTGCCAAACTCTCCCCCAAGAAAAATTTGCTCGTCACTTATAGCACCAGCCAATCTAAACCCTATTACTTGATTCTTAAAGGGCAATCCAAGATACTCCTTCCAATCAACGATAAATTCGTTATTGTTGAGAGAATTCCCCCATGTTTTTTCCTCTTTCTTATATGAGAATGAAAGAGACCTTCCATCAGTGGGGCTTATGGAAAATCCATATTTTTGAGCATTAGTATAATTCCAAGCTGTCTCAAAACCTCCCTGAAATCCTATTAGAGAGACAGCTTGTTCTGAGCGGATGGTTTTTATTGGAAATGTAAGGGCTGTCCAGTTTATTCCTTTTTCTGTCAGACCAATGCCAATAGTAGGGTATAACTGGTCATTTTTATAGGTTAAAGAATATTGAATCTTTTTATTTTCAATGTCATAGATAGAGAATAGATGAAGGTAATGTTTGTGTAACACATCCCAACTCAAGGTGGCAAAGCCAAGACCACCAAGAGAGGTTTCTGATCTTTTTCCGTCTGAATAGACAGTTTGGGTTACCGCAATAAGTGGTATCCAGAATCTGGGAAATAGAGTTGGCAAAGGATTATAGGACTCTGGTTGATAATTGGAAGCTTTTTGAGAAACAGGAGGTTTTATTTCTGAAGAAGTAATCTCAAAAGGTATTTTTCTCCAATTGGTTGTATTCATATCCATAAGATGAATATCGTATCCCCTTGAGCTATAAGAAACAAAAGCTATCTCCTTTCCATCAGGTGAAACACATGGATCAAAAGCACCACCTGCTACATCAGTTATCTGATATAATTCCTTTTCTTTCACTGAGAAAGCATATAGGTTGAAAATACCACTACGGTCAGAAGAAAATAAAATGTATTTCCCGTCTGGTGACCATGATGGATTAATATCCATTGCCGTATCTTGAATAATTGGGGTTATATTTTGCCCATTCGCATCGGCTAACCAAATATCCTGAAACCCATTCTCCCACCTTGAAAAAGCAATTCTTGAACCATCAGGAGAAAAGACAGGAGAATAATATTGGACTCTATCTTTATGGTTGGTCAAATAAGTAAGTACACCATCAGTAATGCCGATAGTTGCTATGTTATTCCCTCCCCCTGCTTTGTTTGCAACAAATATGATCTTCTCCCCGTTGGGAGAGAAAGACGGATCTTTTGCACGGATATCAGCAGCAAATTCTCTCTTCTTTTTTGTAATTTTGTTATAAATAAAAAGACGGCTATATACTGAAAAATTTCTATGGCAAACAAGCTCTGAATAAATAATTTCATCTTTGATAGGAGAAAAAGAAAACCCATCAGAAGCAAATTTGCACTCTACGATTTTCTTATCCGAGGTCCCATCTTTTTTCATTATTCGAAGGCAAGGGTATCGCTCATTATTAGTTTCAGAATAAGCAATGTATTTCCCATCAGGAGACCATGTAGGGTTAGATATAAAATAGCCTCGATGAGTTAGCTCTTTTGATTTTGTTGCTTCCGTTGGTATTTTTTTGGCATATCGCTTTTTGAGTTCCTTTTTCCAGTCTGTAAAAAGCTGATTAGCATCTATTCCAATAGCTTCCTTAATAGTCTTATTTACATTCATGTTAATATTTGCACATTCAAGTAAATGGCCAAAAACAAAAAGATACGGCAACGAACGGCTATAATTATGAGCGATCTCTTTAAGTTTGTTCTCTCCATATTTTTCAGCGATATACTGGCAAATTGAGTCCCCATAGAGATAAGGAGCTATCCCACCCGGGAAGGTTTGAAGAGAAGGAGTGTTAATCTGATCAAGAGAGTTAATCCTATCTTCCATGACAGCCATTCTAAGTATCATATCAAATAAAGGCTCTTTTCCCCTTCCCCCTTCAGTTAGATTGGTTTCTTCATAAACTGCTAACCCTTCAATTAACCAGAGTGGTTGAAGCTGATTTGGAAAACCAACCGATGGTACCCGGCCAAATACTTTCCTGATAAATCCTGGTGATCCGCTAACCATATCAAGATGAACTATATGTGTATACTCATGAACAATAACAAATCTTAACCAATTAGTAAACCTACTCCCAAGAATCATTGGGGAAGGAGGAAACGGGGCAATATAAATAGCGTTATCAGGGAATGAGGTAGCAAAGCCATTTGCTTCGTCATTATTATCAGCAATGACTATGGATATCTTTCTTTTTGGTTCCCAGCCTAAAGAATCAAGTAGTTTTTTATAGACATCTTCAGCTATTTCAGTACACTCCTGAGCTATTTCCTGTTCATTCTGGTGAAAATAGATATGGAAGTTTTGAGTCTCTATTGTCTGCCACTTTAAGGAAGGATCAAATTGAGTAGCTGCATAGGAAAGAATCCCTTCTCCATATATAAAAAAAATGATTATGGAAACCAAACACATTAGAAACTTTGTTCTCTTTATCTTCAATTATAATTCTCCTTATTCGAACTCTTTTAGTATGTCTTCCATGAAATGTTCAATCATACTTTTTTTCTCAGAAGTCACTTCATAGATAAAATAAAAATTTATTTTTTCTTCAATTGGAATAGTAAGTTTTAGCTTGTCTCCTTCTTTGAAAGCCTGGAAAAAGATGTATCCACTTTTTTCTTTTCCCTGAATAACGAAACCATCATCAAATAATAGTGATTTAATTTTACTCATTTGGTATGAATAGAGTGGAACATTGCCAAAATAATAATCTGGTGGAGCAGGAATGTCTATCCAGTCTTTTTTGGAGGGAAAAGAATCAGTACTCTTTTCCTCTTTTACTTTTCGATAACTTAATGGAACAAATGATGTTGCGTTATTCGAAACAGATTCTATTCTGCAGTCATAAGAATTAAAATATATTGGTTTGGCAAGTATATTTTGTATTGTAATCTTAAATGCAGTAAAATCTTCAAATTTATAATCATGTTCTACCTTTATCTTTATTCCATCTTTTTCACGGATAATAGAATTATCTATCTCTTCCAATCTTAATGTAGCACAATTAGCCAACAAAAGACAAATACAAACAAGAAAAAATACTTGGGGTTTTTGCACTTTCAGCAAAAAACTTTTTAACTGTTGAATATATGTTATCATATTCACATCCTGTTTCATTGAGATAAAAGCAGGGGAAAGGATACCCCCTCCCCTGCTTAACATATATGCAAAATAGTAAATTTGCTTGCATATGCTCCAATCGACTACCACCCTACATATACCGATGATACTCGACCTTTGTTGACGGTTCCAATGTCAACTATTTCATTGAATTCCATATAGCTCTTACGGAAAGACAAGGTCATAGGAATTTTCTGATTTGTTTGTAACAAACCATAGATATGTCTTGCCAATGTTGCAGTTATTAGAGTCATAAGCCGTTGCTTCAATGTATACCGCTTTTATCGGAGAAAGTCCGCCATACCTTACTTCATATTTTCCAGTATGGTCTTTTGAATCCCAAATAAACCATGTTACTGTACTATCTGCAGTGTATGATGTTCCTTTAACACATAACCGTGTTGTATTTGCCGGTATATTCTTAATGTTACCCTTAACCTTATAACAGAATAGCTTCGCTATCTTTTTCCCACCCACAATTTTTTTCATCTCGTCATTGCTAAGAAGTTGTGACTGGGTAAGGTTAATTTCATTTTTCTTTACAACAGAGGCTCCTGCTATCGACGGAGCTACAATGGAAAAAAACATCGCAGCTATTGAAAGCATTACTCCAAAATTTTTAACCCATTTTTTAATCATTTTACTTGCCTCCTTTGAATTAGAACAAGAGAATATGCTCCCTCGTTGATTTAATCGTTGGAATTATCGAAAAACAAACCTTTTCGACAGGCAAGTTACATTGGATGAAGCCGCCAGAGATATAATTCTGTTAATAAATGAAGATATAGACGATTATGGTATGGTATATTCTTATAGAGGGGAAAGAATTGAATGATGAAAAAGCAAGGCAAGCTTAAAATCGCTGTTGCGTTACTGCAAGTGTCTAAGCCTCGAAGACTTAGATCACAGATACAGGGTAATTGGTAATTGATAATTGATAATTGATAATTGATAATTGATTTGAGACATTTTTCATTTTTTCTCCTTTGGGTAGGATTGAATTAAAATTAAGTATACCACATTTTTAGAAAAAAGTCAAGGAGTTTTTTCGATTTTGTTACAACAAAGTTGTGTTACGCAGGCTAAAGCCTGCGACTATTACTACTGATAACTGAGGAATTACCCATGTTTCGTGTGTTACCTACTATCCACTAACCGTAAGCGTTCAGCTATCAGTAGTCAGCAAAAAACCATAACATCAAGGCAGAAGAAAGCTTCCCTAACTTTACACCTCCATGCTTTTTATGTCATGATGCCTTTATAAAGGCTGAAGGCTAATCGCTGAACGCTTACCTTGTGCCAGAAGTGCTGCCTGAATTCATCAATTTAACAATTGACAATTGATGAATTCTGACTTTTATGCCATAATGCCTTGCATCCCTCGCTGGCGGGGACAAAGGGTGACTGCTTGAAAAGCTGAACGCTTACAAGTGGTGAGTCTTATGCTGCTTTTTCACTTCTTTCCATGATTGTATCCCCAAGATAGGATTTCACATCATCTGCAGGCGGAACAATACCCTCCCATCTTGCCAAGGGACTGACAGTATTCATGAGAATCGTTGTAGGAATCTTTACTACCTCATGATATGCACCTTCAGCAAGCCCTTCGACTGTTTCCATGTCATAAAAACATAAGCTCACCTGATCACTAATCTCCCATCTCTTCAGGTAAAAATCAAGCTGCTTCATGCTTGTCTTGCACCCACTGCATTCCTTTGTCCCAAATACCTTAAACTCCATAAGTTTTCCCCTCCCAGATTCTATATCTATTGATTTTGAATACCCTTTGAATCTCGAATCGCGAATCTCGAATTGCGAATCTGCAGAAATGAAACAGATTCACAATCCACAATTTCCAATCCGAGATTCGCGATTCACGATAGTGCTTCCTCCAGCAGCTGAACGCTTACCCTTACTCCAATCCACTCCTGTATCTATCATGCAATTCCGCTACCTTACCCTTATTCCAACCAGATACCTTAGAGAAATATCCTGTTACCCGGGTAATTCCTTCAACATTTGTATCTCCACAAAACGAACAATGATCCTTTAATCCCCTGACAACCTTGTTACAGATATTGCAAACGGTAAACTCCGGAGAAAATGCAATCTGAGCATTTTGTGTATTACGAAACACCTTTTTCACAAAGTTAGCTACTGATTCAGGTGATGGTTGAGATTCACCCAGCCACACATGGGTCAATGCCCCAGCCTCAATCAGATTATGAAATATTCCTTCCTTTTTTACTCGATCAATAGGGTTTGTTGCCTCTGCAATATTCAAATAAGTAGAGTTTGTATAGTATATTTCATTATTTTCTATGCTTCCCTTGACTACATTTACTGCCTGTTCATGATAATGCTCTACATCTAATTTAGCAAAACGATAGGCAGTAGATTCTGCCGGTGTTTGCTCCAAAACAAACCGCATCCCATATTCCTCTGAGAGCTTTTTGCAGAAAAGATGGAGGTGTGCTATTACCCTTAATCCAAATTTTAGTGCCTCCTCAGATTCATGCAGCTGAAACCCTGTATGGAATTGAACCATTTCATTCAACCCCAGCAAACCTATTAAATAGGTTGCCCGATGCATCCTAAGATATGGCTCACCCTCTTTTTCCATGGTCAATAAAGAAAGACACCCTTCATGACCAAGGCTGAGCAGGCTCTCAATAAAAGACCTTTTCTGCATATGAGCCTTAGCAGACATGGTCAATAAATCCTCAAGTTTCTTAAACAACTTGGCTTCATCCCAGTTGGCTGCATAGGCTGCCCTTGGAAGATTCAGGGTAATATTTTGAAGGGCTGTATATCTCATCTTCCATGGATGCTTTGCATCCTCAATGTCTGATGCCTCAAGCTTAAAGCTCAAACGACAGCATTCTGAAATCTTTGCTGTCTCACCCCGATCAAAAACAAAGTATGTATTCCCCATGGAACTTGCCACATCACAGGCATGGAGTAAGAACTCCTCATGACCAGGTGTCTTAAAGAATTTTTCTGTAATATGAAGCAACGGCTTTGGAAAGAAAAATGGACGACCACTCCCATCCCCTTCCTTATAAACATCAAATAGTGCCCAAACAAATTGCTGAGCCTCTTTGATATATTCTGAATATGTTTTTCCTGTATACTGCCCGCCAGGACCAATTGCCTCAACATTTTCAAAGTGTTTGGGCACCTCCCAGTAGAGATTGATGTCAGAAAATATTGCTTGTCCACCTCGTGCCACACTCTGTTGAGAGTACTCAAATATCAACATTTGAGCCAATTGATGCATATCCCTGTCAGACAGCCCTACAAGGAATGGAGCAAAGAAGAGATTGACAGCATCCCACCCTATTGCTCCTGCAAAGTGTCCCTGCAATGCTGCTGAATACTTAACCATATGTGCTAATAATGTTTCTGGATGCTTTGCCGGTTTGGCAACAGAAAGGGCATTAGTCAGATCCAAGCCATATTTTTTTACATATTCCAGTGACTGTCCTGAACAGTAAGGTCTATCTATCATCCCCAAATCATGAAGATGAAAATCACCACAAATATGGGCATCAGCTACATCCTGAGAAAAAACCTCTAACAAGGCATATTCCTTTTTTATTGTCTCAGCTAAGGTTAGATTTGTTGCTTCAGGGTTATGAGGAATATTAGCATTTTCCTTATTCTTGTAAATAATAACTCTTCCTACATCCCTTAAAGGAAGACCCAATCTGGTATGAACCCGTCTTGCCCTCTCAAGCCCGTATTCAATCAACTTAACATCCACCATCTCCCGAATAAGTGGGGCAGTCAAAATCTGTACATCCCAGTTTTTTATCTGTTGTTCTACCTCGCGACTTATCTTTTCTGCTATTTCTGGCTCAACATCAGCCTCCCTGATAAGTGCATCAATGATCTTCATCCTATCCCACTGAACAATGTCATCCTGTGAGCTTCTTACAAACAAGGCATAATCTGTTGTTTCTTTTGGTGCAGACTGAGTTGCCCGTCTGATCCTATTTCTGGAATCCCGATAAAGTATATATTCCTTTGCAGTCTTTGCATGACCTGTCTCAACCAATATCTTTTCTACTGCATCCTGAATCTCTTCAATATGCAGGATATGCTCTGAGGTAAATTTTTCTCCAAGATAGACAATGACAACATCAGCCAGATCATCTGCCAGTTTTCTATCCTCACCACCAACCCTTTGAGCTGCCTTAAAGATAGCATCGACTATCTTTGACTTATCAAAGGACACTATCCTGCCATCCCGCTTCTGAATGAGCTTAAACATCAAAAATCCCTCCCAGTTTATCCCCTATCTATAAACCCCTACCAGTTCCTTTCTCTCAATCCACATAAACCCCTCCTGATGAGTGATAACAGCAATATCAATATCTCCTCCGCAGGTAGGTATCATTGTTGCAAACCGCTGAAACTGAATCGTTGTTTGCATCAGAAAAATAGCGTAATCTATTGCATCCTGTAATGTTAAAAGGTGAAAATTTGGCATGGCAATGGGAATATACGGATCTTCTTTCCAGAGCTTTTGTATAACCCTTCCATCCCCACCAAAGGTGCAACCATAACCCTTTGTATGGAGGGGTTCAGTCTCGGATCGTTTGCCTATCTTAACCAAAAATGTCTTGCCGATACTAACATCATTATCATATCCTGCCACTTGAAATCCAACTGGAGATTCATTCTCTGGAATGTTAGCCAAATCGCCAACCTCTTTGGTTAATTCTATTCGAAAATATTCTTCAAGTTTATTAGAAATCTGTTCAATATTCTCATTACCATAAACAGATACCTTTTCAAACTCTCTGATATGACTCTCAATCGTTCTTCCGGTTAAAAACCCAATACCAAAACTTGATATGCCTACACTCTCTCCAAGACAAAAGAGCTTTTGTCCATTAGGTGAGATAGAAACAGGCACAGGAGGCGAAGGAGCTATGCGAGCATATGGAATTCTGCCCTCACATTTGGGACATCGTACAAACTCCTCTTTTGGCGGTAATTGTGTCTGAATAGTCAATAAACTGTCAGATGCCATGACTATTCCATCAGGCACCCTTAGCGAAATCGTAAGAGTCATGTTAAATTCTCCACCCAGCTTCTATATGTAAAAACACGAGTTATGGTTTCGTGCAGAGTCTTTGTAGATAAAATTATGAATTAAAAATTAAGGATTAAAGATTGTAACTATTTAGATATTTCTGAATTCTGACTCCTGAATTTTTAATTCTTGCTGCTGCCTGATGACTGAAGGATGGCAGCTATTGGTTCTTAGCCTTCAGCCTTTAGCCTATGAAAGCTGATCTGATACCAAGCCGCATTCAAACGACACTAATTATCACCCGATTCGCTGCCGTCTTGCCGCTTTGTTATCTTTTGAATGCACCTTGGTATAGACAGCTATTTTTTTCCTTCCCTTACTTTTATTCGGCTTACCTCACTAATTTTTAATTCATAATTCATAATTTTATTCTTCCCTTGCCTTTATCTGGTTTGCCTCTTTGATAAAATCTTCTATGTTTTCATAATGACGATGAACAGAAACAAATCTTAAATAAGCCACCTTGTCAAGCTGCCAGAGATTTTTCATCACTATCTCACCAAGCATCGATGCATCTATTTCCTTAGATACATTGTTTTGCAGATCATTTTCTACATCATCCACAATTTTTTCTATAATCTCTATCTCTACAGGTCGCTTGGCACAAGCCTTAAGAAGCCCACCAACCATCTTGTTCCTGTCAAATGGTTCTCGACGACCATCCTTTTTGATAACCACATAGGGTATCTTCTCTATTCGTTCATAGGTAGTAAACCTTTTGCTACACTTAAGGCATTCCCTTCTTCGCCTGATAATCGCACAATCCCCTATCTCCCGGGAATCCATTACCTTATCTTCAATATGTTCGCAAAAAGGACATTTCATTGTGTATCCCTCAATATCTTGTGTTGTTTACAAATTGTACTACAACTCTATGTATTTGTCAAGGAAAAAATAATATTTTTTCCTTGATAATCAAAAGCCAAAGAGCAGTTAAAAGTTAGGTCATGTGCGGGAAAAAACCATATGTTGTAAAATCTATTACTTTCTGTCCTCCTTAATAGCTTCCACACAACTATAATCTTGTTTCAAATAAATAGGTTGGGAACAATGGGACACACAAATTTGAGATGATTTTGGCAATAAAAACTGGCATGATTTTTGCAAGAAGGGGGGTATGAAAAAAGGTAATCGTTCAGGCTATAACATTAAAAGTGTAAGAAGGGGGATATGGAGATATGACATGAGATATGGGGATAATAATATAATCAATGCCTTAAAATCGAAGGGAAGATTACAGGATTATCATTCCTAATGGGATAAGTTGT
>JAHIZN010000440.1 GCA_018814245.1 bacterium | reverse complement strand
CTATTCAGGCATACAGAATTCAGGAGTCAGAATACAGAATGAAGACGGCGACCACAAGGGTCGCAGCTACAAGTTTCCCACGAATAGCTGTAGCTGCAGGGCTTGTCCCTGCCATAATCATTCCTATGCCTGAATAGTTACAATAGGAGAAACAAAAACTTGAACATTCTTATTACAAATGATGATGGTATTCATTCTCAGGGGCTTTCTGTTCTTAAGGCTGCACTTTCAGATATTGCGAGGGTAATGGTGATTGCCCCTGACAGGGAACGCAGCGCCACAGGTCATTCATTGACATTGACTCATCCGGTGAGGGTAGAGGAGATTGGTAAGGATTCGTTTGTTACTGATGGCACACCTGCTGATTGTGTAAACATAGGTATCATGGGGCTTGTCTCTGTAAAGCCGGATATGATTGTATCCGGGATAAACCCTGCCCCAAACCTTGGGGATGATGTTACCTATTCCGGCACAGTGGCTGCTGCCATGGAAGGCACACTTTTGGGCATCCCTTCGTTTGCGGTCTCTATAAATGGCAGCAACAACCTGTATCTTGAATCTGCAGGTATGACTGCGGTTAAGATAGTCAATCTGATAGAAAAGCATGGGCTGCCAGAGGGCACATTCCTGAATGTTAATGTCCCCAATCTTCCTTCAGAGAAAATAAAGGGGATGGTTATTACCAAACAGGGAAAACGAGCCTATCGAGAAGAATTGCTTAAACGGGTTGATCCAAGGGGAAAGATATATTATTGGATAGGAAGCAAGGGTATCATTGATTTTCAGGAAGAGGGAACAGATGTCAATGCCATATCAGGGGATATGATTTCTATTACACCATTACACCTTGACCTGACAGATTATGCTGCTATGCAATGCTTGAAAGATTGGGAAATATAGTGTAATGGAGCAGTTATTGGTGGGAATCAGCACTCAAATGGGTAGCCCTTTGTAACGAAAGAAGAAAGAACCACAAAGGGTGTAATCTATAGGGAAAATAATTGACGATTAATTTATATAATTGCAAATGGAAGAGCCTGACATGAGGATATAGTCTTAAGGAATTACACCCTTTGTGATTCTTTCTCTGTCAACAAGTGATGTTTTCTACTTGCACAGGTTAGCCTATTTTCACAAAATTTACAGAAGAACAAATAAAATAAGATTACCCATTTGAGGTAGAAAAGAACCATAATTATACTATGCCATATTTTTCAAGTCTTGTCAAGTAGTTTTCACGAAGATGTATAATCCCTCAGTTATCGGTGGGAATTGGTAGCCGCAACCTCGTAGGTTGCGTTATTTTACGCAAGGGTATGAGCCTGCGACTACCACTGATAACTAAGGCATTACCCTGAACTATCACTTTTCTTTTATTTAGCTTGAAAAACCTAAAAAAATGCTTGACATTGTTGACCTGAATGTGATATTATATCTAAGCAATGAAGATAACAGTATTTGGTGCCGGCTCATGGGGAACAACGATAGCTATATTGTTAGCAAGCAAGGGCTATCAGGTTTCTCTATGGGAACATTATAAAGAGCATGTAGATCTGCTGAATAAACATCGGGAAAACATTAAGTTTTTGCCGGGTGTTTTTATTCCGGAAGGGATTGCTATTACAAATAGTTTGGAAGAATGTCTTCAGGAAACAGAATGTATGGTGGTGGTTGTTCCATCTCATGCAGTAAGGTCTGTTCTGAAAAGGTGTTCACCTTTGATAAAAAAGGGAACGGTTATTGTTTCAGCTGCCAAGGGGCTTGAGCAAGATACCCTGAGTACTGTTTCACAGATAATTGAATCAGAGCTTCCAGCAGAGATCATTGAAGATATTGGGGTATTATCAGGTCCTTCTCATGCCGAAGAGGTAAGCCGATATGTTCCAACAACAGTGGTATCTGCTGCTAAACAGGAAAAAACAGCAAGATTTATTCAGGAATTATTTAGTACGCCCTATTTTAGGGTTTATACAAATCTTGATGTTAAAGGAGTAGAATTAGGTGGATCTCTTAAAAACATTATCGCTCTTGCATCTGGTATTTTGTGTGGTCTTGGCTTTGGAGATAATACTAATGCCGCACTTATTACCCGTGGTCTTGCAGAAATCTCCAGACTTGGAGTAGCAATGGGAGCTCAACGAGAGACTTTTTTTGGGCTTTCAGGTATCGGGGATCTGGTGGTGACATGTACCAGTAAACATAGTCGCAATAGATACTTAGGAGAATTAATAGGTAAGGGTATGTCCCTTAACGAGGCATTAGCAAGCATGACCATGGTTGCTGAAGGGGTAAATACAACAAAAGCAGCCTTTATCTTATCTAAAAAATTAGGGGTTGAACTTCCAATTACTACTGCTATCCATGATGTTCTTTTTGAGGGCATGAATCCTCAGAAAGCAGTAGAAGGGTTGATGACTCGTGAGTTAAAGTCTGAATGGTAAAACAAAGCGTTCAGCTATTAGCTGAAAGCTTAAATTAAAAGGGGGTGATGGTTGAAATGACAAAAGCTGATTTGGTGAATGCGGTTGCTGAAACAGGGTTGACAAGAAAGCAGGCAGGTGAGGCAGTGAATGCTGTTTTGGATGGAATTATTGAAGCACTGCAACAAGGTGATAAGGTCCAACTTATTGGATTTGGCAGTTTTTCTGTCAAAAGCAGAGAAGCCAGAGTCGGAAGAAATCCGAAAACAGGTGATGTGTTGAATATTGATGCCAGAAACATTCCGGTTTTCAAGCCAGGCGAAGCATTAAAGGCTGCGGTTAATTAGGATTTCCGATTCACTTATGAATAAAAAGTGATTCACATAACATAAGGATAAGGGTTAAGGGATGGAAACTATTCTTTAACCCTTATTGTTTTGTAAACATATTACTCGATGTTCAAGTTTTTTGACCTGTGCAGAAATAGGGTGGTGTCCCAGAATAATTCAAATAAGCAGTGGCAAGGGGGGTAGCACTCCTGGCACACCCTGTAGCTACATTGTGGTTCACCTCTTGCGTGTCAGTTTCTTGTAGCTGCGACCCTTGTGGTTGCTTCTTGTGTGTCGGCAGGGACAAGCCCTGCAGCTACAGATATATGCATTTGTGCTTGTATCTGCGACCCTTGTGGTCGCCTCTTGTGTTGTCAGCAGGGACAAGCCCTGCAGCTACAGATATATGCATTTGTGCCTGTAGTTGCGATCCTTGTGGTCGCCTCTTGTGTTGTCAGCAGGGACAAGCCCTGCAGCTACAGATATATGCATTTGTGCTTGTAGTTGCGATCCTTGTGGTCGCCTCTTGTGTTGTCAGCAGGGACAAGCCCTGCAGCTACAGATATATGCATTTGTGCCTGTAGTTGCGACCTTTGTGGTCACCTCTTGTGTTGTTAGCAGGGACAAGCCCTGCAGCTACAGATATATG
>JAHIZN010000439.1 GCA_018814245.1 bacterium | reverse complement strand
GGATTGCATCTCTTAGAATTTACACCCTTTGCAGCTCTTTCTCTGTAAATGAGATTGACACGATACTTCGGCAGGCTCAGTAACCACAGAATATTGTGTGCTTTTCATGAGCAAATTCCTATTCCGTAACAGCCTGTCGATCACTGATTACCAATCACCCTATACTCCATTTGCGGTAAATAGTTACAATTCATCCATTAAGTAGCGACAGAGCACTACTTACTGCTGATAATAAAGTAATTACCAATAACCCCCTGTGATTTTAAGCTGTCACCTTTTTGCTGGGCATCAATTCTGGATTTGAATATTCCGGAGAGATAAACTCGATACCATGTACCCTTTTCGCCCATCTCCACCTTAAAGCTATAAGCCGAATAACCTTTAGCACCTAATCCGGCTGTTAATGCAGATGCTTTTGCTTTATCAGAGAATGAACCGAGTTGAAGAACAAATCTCCTTTCTGCTTTTTTCTGTGTTGTCTCAGCTTTTTCAGTTTTTTCTTGCTGCTTTGGTTGAGCTGCCACTGGCTTTTGTACAGCCTGTGGCATGACTGGTTTCTTGGGTGTTGCTGGTTTTTGCACAATTATCTGTTGTTTTTGCCGCAATATTGCCGGCTTCTCATCTGCTTTTTGCTTCTTTGGCTGAGCTGCTACCGGCTTTTGTACAGCCTGTGGCATGACTGGTTTCTTGGGTGTTGCTGGTTTTTGCACAATCATCTGCTGTTTTTGCGGCAATATTGCCGATTTCTTGGCTATTTTTTGCTGCTTTGGCTGAGCTGCTGCTGGTTTTTGTACCACTGCTTTCTGACTACTCATAACTGCTTTCTGTTGCACCTGCTTTCCCTTTAGTTTTTTTGCATAGGATGCATGGCTTTTAATTGGAGAGGTATCGTCCTTATCTGAGGCAACGACAGGAATACTGGATTTTTTCACCTGTTTCTTCACAAGATGAGGTATCAGCTTTTCTTGAGGTAGCACCTCTGTCATTTGTGGTGTTACAGCAGGCATTGTTTTTTCTTTTACAACACTTTTCTTGAGCAACTTTTTTTTCGGCAACATCGGAGTTTCTGATTTTTCTTCTGTCAGCACAACAGGTGTGCCCAAGCTTTTTTGACAGGCATCTACCTGCTCTTGTGGAATTGTTACCCATGCCCGACCCAAAAAAAAGCCGAAGATAAATACAATCCCACTGGCAAGTATCGTTCCAATAATAATGGAATTTTCTCTGCTTGTTGGTCTTTTCTTCATCATCTTTTACAATTCCTCCCATATCTTTTTTATTTGTCTGGTAGTTTCAATGATGCTGCCATCGTTGTCAATGATATAGTCAGCCTTTTTAATCTTATCCTCAAGAGAGAGCTGAGAATTAAGCCTTGCCTCTATCTGAAAATCACTAAAAAGATTCCGCATCTTTAATCGTCTTATCTGGGTATCACGAGAGGTAATAACAACTATTATCCTATCTGCTATTTTCTCTACCCCTGCCTCAATCAATAGAGGGGCATCTATAATAATTATTTTGCCATTTTGTTCCTGAATCTGCTTATCTATCTCTTCTCTGATTAAGGGATGGGTAATCTGGTTAAGCCTTTCCCGGGATAACCTGTCATTAAATATTAATTCACCCATGTAGTGTCTATTTATCGTTAAATCCGGATTAAGAGCCTCATCCCCAAAGGCATCAATTATTTGCTGCCATGCAAGCATTTGCGGCTCAACAATTTCCCTTGCTATTTTGTCTGCATCAATTATCACTGCCCCCAATTCCTTAAATATATTAGCAGCTGTAGTTTTGCCGCATCCAATGCTGCCAGTGAGTCCGATAATCATAATTGCCTCACAAATTAAAAATTATAAATTATAAATTATGAATTATGAATGAGGAAACATACCTGAATATTGCAAAAGCAATATATGCAATCCGATAAATAACTTGACATAATAATTGTAAGGACAGGGCTTGTCCCCGCTGCATTCGCAGAGGCAGGCTCTGTCCGTGAAGGCAACGAAACAACAGACACCCACAAGCAGACTGTGTGAAAACTCAAGTTCACGATAATTGTCAGTAGGGGCAAGTCCCCAGTGCCTGCCCTCTGTCTCTACAATCTGTTGCAGCACAATCTGTCGTGTCAATCTCGCTATAGGGAAAGAGCCACAAAGGGTGTAAATATCTTAGGGAGAATAATTACAACGATAATAAGATAAAGATGAGCTTGATGAGGGTTCATCTTAAGAATTTACACCCTTTGTGGTTCTTTCCCTTCTCGTTAATCTGTCGTAGCATTGATGCCCAAATCATGAGTTTTCACACAGTCTGCAAGGGGATGTCCCTACAAGATGTGTCAACTTAATTAATGGATTGCATATATCTTCTCTTCTCCCTCATTTTTAATTTTTAATTCATAATTCATAATTATATTTCCACTTCTCTCAATTCCCTTGCTGCATCCTCTGGCGTTATTGGATTGAGGTAAAATCCTGTGCCCCATTCAAACCCGGCCATTCTTATAATCTGAGGAATAATCTCTATATGCCAGTGATAGTCTCTGATATTTGCAGGAAAGCGGAATGGGGTGGTATGGATAACATAGTTATACGGTGGATCATCTAATAGTATCTTCAATCTTTTCATGGTTTCTTTCAATATGCTTGCTAAGAGATATGTTTCTCCATCTTGAATGTTTCCAAAATCACCACAATGAACCTTGGGGATAATACATATCTCATAAGGAAATCTGGATGCATAAGGGGTAAAGGAAAGGAAAAGGTCGTTTTCAGCAACTATTCTTAACTGGCTTCTTTTTTCCTCCCGGATAATATCACAGAACAGGCATCTTTCTTTATATTTATAAAATTCAAGGCATCCTTTTAACTCCTCCTTAACCCTTTTCGGAATGATCGGTGTAGCAATTAATTGAGAGTGTGGATGGTCAAGGCTTGCACCAGCTATACTGCCATAATTCTTAAAGACCAGGACATACTTGAACCGTTTATCTCGTTTGAGATCCACAATTCTATCCCGATATGCACGGAGTATCTTTTCTACATGGGATTCATCCAGATCAGCGATGCTGTCGCTATGAGACGGGGAATCAATTATTACCTCATGGGCACCAATGCCTTGCATCTGGTCATAGACACCTATTCCCTGTCTTTCCAGTTCGCCTTCTATTCGCAAGGCAGGAAACTTGTTGGCTGCAACTCGTACTGACCAGCCTGGTGAATTGCTTGCACTTCCCGGCTCCCTGAATGCTAAAATCTCTGCTGGGGTTCTGCTTTCATTCCCCTCACAAAAGGGACAATTTTCTACATGGGATTTTTTTTCTTCTTCTACTGTTTTTTCTAGAAACAATCTCTTTTTACCTTGAGGATTAATAATCACCCATCGCTTGACAACAGGATCCTTTCTCAACTCTCCCATAATTTTTTACTCCTTGGAATAGAATATGACTCACTTCATCGTTCAGGTGGTGCATTGACTCCCTCAGTCATTTTTTTGCCTTCTTTCCGGCAAGGCGTGTAGATTTTCTTGGCATTTCCTATTTCTTTGTCAAGATGGTAACTATTCAGGCATAGGAATGATTATGGCAGGGACAAGCCCTGCAGCTACAGCTATTCGTGGGAAACTTGTAGCTGCGACCCTTGTGGTCGCCGTCTTCATTCTGTATTCTGACTCCTGAATTCTGTATGCCTGAATAG
>JAHIZN010000438.1 GCA_018814245.1 bacterium | reverse complement strand
TGGAATATCTTTAAGGCAATACAGGCAATCATTGTATACAATATTAGATTGTTGCACGGTCAATTGTTCACCGAGAATTGCTGGTATTGATCCAGTAATTCTCGGTGAACAACGCAGGATTGATGTTTTTTTATTTATTGCCCTTGTCAGTAAGGACATCTTTGTAGAGACGCAAAATTTTGCGTCTCTACAGGATATTCTTGCACGGCAACTGTCATTTGTCATATTATTTGGGATGTTTTCCAAAAACAGCATCAATAATGTTGCATGAAATGTGCTGCTATTATCCAGACAATTGTTCGCCGAGAATTTCTGTGTTGATATTAACTCAAAGGAGGTATTTTGAATTATGTATGCTAAGTATAACCACAGATTAATGGGATTGGTGCTTTTGTTGTTTATGATTGTTGCTGCTGAAACTCAGGCAGGGGGCGGGATTGAGTGGACGAATATTAATAATGGGCTGCCAAACGATATTGCGATAAGTGCGTTGGCGGTTGATCCGGATAATTCGGCTGTTATTTATGCTGTGGGAGCGGGTGGGGTGTATAAAACTGTAGATAGCGGCAGTAATTGGACAGTTATTACGGGTGATCTGTTGTCTGCCTCATCAGATCAAGGAAAGAATCAGGGTGGGCAATTTACTGCTCTGGCTGTAGGTTCAAGCTCTATCTATCTTGGCTATTCGGGCAGGATATTCAAGGGGACAAAGGATGGTGGAAATTGGGTGGATATTACTGGTACCATGTCCATGACATCAGGGGAAGGCTTGAGTATTGTTCTTCAGGATGGCGATATTTATGTGGGCAATAATAGTGGGGTGTATAAGAGTATAGATGATGGCGGCTCATGGACAAAGCAGGCATTGCCTGTTGGAAGCTGCCGGGTGGTTTCTGGAACAACAACGGGTAATCTTTATGCCTTGGCTAATTATGCAATACTATGTGTTACCACGGATGGGGGGCAGAATTGGGGTACTGTATCATCATCATTATCCTTCCAGAACCTGCTTGTTTATCCGGATGCTATGTATGTGGCCACATGGAATGGCATTTTCAAAAGCATAACCAATGGTGTAAGTTGGGAAACAATAACTACCGGGCTGCCTACAAACTTGCAGAGTGTCGTGTGCCTTGCCGGGGATCCGGGCAACAGCTCGATATTATACGCTTGGGTGAATACATATCCGCCTAACGGCATGGCGTTGTACAAAACCACAGATGGCGGTGATACATGGGCAATAACCACACTTTCTCCATCTGCCTCAGCTAATAGCATATTGGTAACAGCTGGTGCTGTTTATACTGCCGGCAAGGGGATACACAGGAGTATTGATGCTGGTGCAAACTGGAGCATTATTAACACTGGTTTGCCACACCATGTGGATATAAATACCATAGTTGCTGACCCAAAAACAAGCGGCACGGTTTACATGACAAACTGGCGCGGGGTATTTAAGAGTATTGATAGCGGTAATAGCTGGCAGGAGAAGAATAAGGATCTTCCGATAACATATTCTCCATCTGGCGGATTTTCTGTTCTGACGATTGATCCGAATAATTCCAGTATCATCTATGCTGGTAAAAACCAGATGTTTTACAAGAGTATTGATGGCGGCGATAACTGGGGTTCTCTCACTGCCAAGCTCATTGGGCTATCGCAATATGGTTATGTTTATGTCGGCAGCATTGTCATTGATCCCAATGGTTCACGGACAGTCTATGTCTCTGGTGATTCTGGGGTAATATATAAAGGTACAGATGCCGGGACAAACTGGAGTAAAATAACCATACCACAAACAGGCTTCGCTAAGCTGCTTATTGCCCCGGAAGATTCCAATATGCTCTACGGTGTGCCAAGCTATGAGAACAATATCTATCGCAGCAATAATCAGGGCGACACATGGACAACGATGCAAGTAGGCAGTAATTGGCAGATTAGCGGCATTGCCCTTGGCACTACATCCAGCACCATGTATGCCTTTGGCGGGAAATTTCGGTTTTACCAATATACCGCCCTTAGCAGGATACTGAAAACCACGAACAATGGCGGTACATGGACACAAATAAGTGATGAAAAGGTTAATCCGCTGATTGTTCATCCTGACATCACTGGTGTCTTGTATGGTTTGAGTGATAATGAGACTGATAACATCATTACCTATAGTGACTTTGGCATAGTGGCAACCGGTGTCAGTGTTGTCAAGAGCATTGATGATGGCAAGAGCTGGGGCCAGGCAAATCAGGGATTGCCGAATATCAATACCGGCAACCTAATCTCTCCCATGCGTGGAAGTGTGGGGCAGCCAGTTTTTGTTATGGATCCCTTACAGCATGATAGGTTTTACCTCAATTATCCACCCTATGGCATTTACCGCGGAACAGATACCAATACCGCACCACTGCCGCCAACCATCTCAACACCAAGCAATGGGGCAAAGACCTCTGATGCAACACCGCTGATTGTAGGTAACAGCAGCCCTGGAAGCGTAGTGTTTGTGTATGATGGGGTTACCTTGTCAGGGACAGCGGCGGCTGACTCAATCGGGCTGTTCAGCCTTAGTTGCAGCAATCTGAGCATAGCTGCCCATACCTTAAATGCCATTGCAGTTGACAGGTTTGGCACAAGCGGTACAGTCTCCCTTTCTCTGACCATTGTCGTAGGTGTTGCTCCGAGCATTGATAGCCCAATATCCGGTGCAACCAATCAGGCAACCATAACCATTACAGGTATTGCCGAAGATAAGGCCGCGGTAGTCATTTATGATGGATTTACCCCCATGGCCACAATAACGGCTGTGAATGGTTTTTATTCTCAGGTCATTAAGTTTGATGATGGATTGCACAGGCTCTTTGCTATGTCAATCAATAATGATGGAATAACAGCTACATCAAACATGGTAGACCTGCTGATTGATACTGTAGCACCTCGACCGCCAATCATAACAAAGCCAATACATAACAGCAAAACATCTATTGATAAATTAATCATATCTGGTAATACTATTGGCAGCAGTACTGTATTTATCTATCTCAACTCATTGGAAGCGGGCACATGTACAAGCGATGCTGATGGTAATTTTTCGTTTACTACCCCAGAGGTTTTGGATGGGGTATATGAGATTACGGCAAGGGTGAAGGATACAGCAAATAATATCAGCCCTTTTTCCTATCCAATAAAGGTAACCGCAGGCATTCCACCGATTATTACCAGCCCTGTATCAGGCAAAACCTCTAAGGCTGGCGGCATTACCATCTCTGGCAACTGCAACTCAAGTGCTGATGTTCAAATATATCTTGACAATATAAATATAGCTACTGTTACAGCCAGTAGTATTGGAACATTTACCCATACCATTATTAGTCTTGCCGAGGGGACACATACGATTACGGTAAAAAGCATAAAAAATAACAAAACAAGCGGCTTTTCCAATAAAGTCACATTGATTGTTGCCCCTGATATACCCATTGACCCAATAGGCGTAAATATCTCATCCCCTCGCGGGACAGAACACCCCATGAGCTTAGATGAGGATAGCAAGGTGGGTGTTTACTGGCATGATGTCATAACGATTTCCGTGCCTGTAAGCGGGTCGCCTACAAAGGTATCTGTTCTTTACAAGGGTACAAGCGGTACAACAGAAGAGCATCTAATGACTGCTTCTACTACTACTGTTGGTGTCTACGAATATTCATTCAAGCCGTATCCATTGCATGGTGATATACCCATGGAAGTAAAGATTGAATATGCTACAGGGACACCACCATTCCCCATTAGTATTGGCAGTCTTCTGATTGATCCGGATGGACATGTATACAATGCAGTAACATCCGAAAAGGTTACGGATGCTGTAGTTACCTGTTATTATTGGAGTACTGCGACTACTACATGGGAGGTTTGGGATGCCTGGAATTATCCATTTAATAATGTTCCTCAGATAAATCCGCAGACCACTACAACCGGCAATGATTGTTATTATAGTTTTATGGTTCCAGCGGGTAAGTATTATATCCATGCAGTATGCCCTGGGTACAAAACCTATCAGAGTGGTGTTCTGGAGGTAATTATTGACCCGATACATCATGATGTGTATATGGAACCAATACCTGTGCTAACCTCCCTGAAGGTCTGCCCGCAGGCTGTGGTACTTTTCCCGGGCGGCACATACTCGTTTACAACAACCAGTTGCCGTGATCAATATGACAGATCTATGCCTGATGCAGCCTGCGACTGGTCATACGGTACTGGCTCGTTTAGCCCACAGACAAACTCAAGTGCTGCCTCGTTTACTGCCCCAATGGCTACAGGTACATATATCATCACAGCTGCAACAGCCAGTGTTTCTGGCACAGCCAGTGTTATTGTTCGGGAGCCGGTAAGCATCAGATTATCTTCGGCAAGCAACTATGCCCGCAGGGGGGATGTATTTACCATGGATGTAGTGGCAGAAACGGTGGTTGATCTGACAGCAGCTAAAGTGGTTGTATTGTTTGATAAAACCAGACTCAGGGCAGGGACAGTAAGCAAGGGCAGTTTTTTTAATTCCGGCGATACGGTTTCGCTCCAGAAAAATATCAGGAATGATCTTGGAAGCGTAGAGATAAGCGGGGCAAGGGTTGTTAGCTCCGGCAGCTTTGGCGTAACCGGCTCAGGCACGATCTATTCTGTCTCGTTTACAGCCATCGCTGATGACCCCCGGGGCACTATCACCATTACAGATGTGGTATTAAAGGACGCTGCTTTGGCCATTATTTGCCCTAAGACAATAAGCCCATTGGGTATTTGCTACAGATTTTTGGGTGATTTTGGTAAAGGTACGACAACCACACCAGATGGGGTGATAAATCTTGATGATCTGATGTGGTTTAGTACATTCTGGAATACTAAAGACATGCGGGGTGATATTGCCTCAACCAGAACCACAGGTTATGCCCCATGGTTTACCCCTGAGCCTGATGGCATGGTTGAATTTGAGGATTTGACTCGCTTTTCCGCCATGTGGTATTGGTATCACAATTTAGGGACAAGCAGTTTTGCACCCTTGATGGCAGCAGCGGACAGGGACAAGCCCTGTCCCTACACATGCACTGATCCAAATCCCACGGTGAGATTGGAGTCTGCATTGGAACAGGATAAAGTGTTGGTGGATATTGTTGTGGAAAATGTGGACAACCTGCTTTCCGGGCATTTTGTTGTGAGGTATGATGCAGACAGGCTGGAGGTGGGAAGTGTGAATGCAACATTTTGCCGCAAAGATCAGCCGGGCATACTTGATATTAATGTTGCTGGATTGGGCAGCTTGCTTCAATCAGGAACAATATCGCAGATAGCGTTCAAGAAGAAAGCGTCGGATAGTAGAATGCCGGCAGTTATCTATCTGCAATCCGCTGACCTGCGAATGTATCAAAACGGTGCAGTTGTCCCTGTCTTTTCACCGCAAAAGAAACAGCTGACACTGCCAACGGACCTGAGCGAGGTACGCTGCTACCCGAATCCGTTTGTAGCTGTAGCTGGTAGAGGTATTCAGCAAGTAACATTCAGCCCAGTGACTAAAATGGCACAATTGAGGATATACAACATAGCAGGTGAATTGGTGCATGATTCAGAAATGCATGATACATCTGCGGATAGTTTTAAGCTGATATGGGATGTTGAGAATGATTCAGGCGAAAATGTTGCCTCTGGCATCTATCTCTATCTCATCACTAATCCTGATGGCCAGACAAAAACAGGCAAGATTGGGGTAGTCAGGTGAGTATAGACACCATATCGGAAAGGGGATGTCTTTAATTTGAAGAAAGGAGACCGAGTTGGATATAGATTATATTCGAGAATTGGTTAAATTTGATCGAATAAAACTCTCAAAAGAAGCAAGGAAAAGAATGGTTCAGAGAAATGTGAGTTTTGAGCAAATTGAAAAAGCTATTTCAAGAGGAAGAATTATTAGAAGAGAACCTAAAACAGGACCATATCCTAAATGTACTATTTTAGGGTATGTTGAAAGGGAAATTGCCGGACTTATGCTTCCTGAACCACAACCTCTCAATGTAGCCTGTGCTGTAGGAGAGGAACTTCATATTATTACTCTCTATTGGGAATGAAAAGGAGGTTAGATTTATCATGAATAAAGAATTTAAGGGAGATAAGCTATGTGCCATTTGTGGTGGAGAAATAAAGGATGTAATATTAAAAATCTTTGAACAACAAATACCTGGATTGGGACTGATTGTATTTGAGAATATATCTGCTCAAGAATGTCAGAAATGTGGAGAACAGTGGTTTTCAAGCAAAGTAATCAGGGCTTTAGACAGAACTATTAATGAGAAAAAAAGCCCTGCCAGAACAATAGAGGTACCTGTCTATCAATTGGCGTTAGCAAGTGTATAGAGCAAATGCATGGAGGCAATGAATGTTATCCGGTATTTTCATAACTGGCACAGATACAGGCGTTGGCAAGACATTGGTTGCCGGAGGGTTGGCTGGGGCATGGCAGGAAATAGGGTATGATGTTGGGGTGATGAAGCCTGTGGCAACCGGGGGGATACCAATTAATGGTGAGCTTACCTCGCCTGATCTAATATTTATGCAAACAGCCCTTGGCTCCTGTCAAAAAGATGAGAAGAATTTATGTCTGCCATATTGCCTTAAAACGCCTGCTGCCCCTGCAATTGCTGCTCAGGTAGAGGGGATAGAGATAATCCCTGAAAAGATAATAGCATCATACTCAGAATTGGCAAGCCGTCACGAGATAATGGTTGTTGAGGGAATAGGCGGGCTGCTGGTGCCAATTACCTACAACTACTTAGTTGCAGACCTTGTCATGGATCTACACCTTCCTTTATTGATTGTTTCTTCATCTAAGCTTGGAACAATTAATCATACCCTGCTAACCATAGAATGTGCTAAACATCGTGGCATTGAGGTGCTTGGGATAGTCATAAATATGCCATATCCCAGCGAGGGTCATACTGTGGCTGAACAAACCGCCTCTCAAGTGCTTGAGAAGGTAACTGATGTTCCTGTCCTCGGAATTATCCCCTGGAACAGCTCCATAGATGTTGAGGCTGGAAAATGCGGTGATGTAGTGGAGATTATAAAAAAACATCTGGTTGTAGCTGCAGGGTTTATTCCTGAGGCGACCACAAGGGTCGCAGCTACAAATCTTCACAAATAGCTGTATCTGCAAAGTGCCATAGGTGCTCTCCTCTTGTGTCCGCCGTCTCCATTCTGTATTCTGTTTCCTGCCTCTGCTTGAATATATACCAGTGACTGACCTATTACTTTTATTTCTGCATTTTTGGTAACTATTCAGGTAATAAAAAGGTGATAAGGAGATGAAGGAGATAGGGAGATAATAGATTATTGGTAAATATTTGAGTATCAAGTTATCCCCAGCTGGCAGGGGTAGGATGGTGAATATCTTATTAACATTACACAAACAAGGCAGAAACCCAATGCTTTGATCTTACCCATCCCCTTTATCTCCTCTATCTCCGTATCCCCCTTCTTACACTACCTGAATAGTTACCATTTTTGCGGTTTAATGCAACGACCACACGGGTTGGGAAAATTTGTGCAATCCGTGTACTAAAAAAAGCTGGATTTATGATTGACAAAACATAAAATTTGTGGTATATATTATAATAAATAATGGTAACTACTCAGCTATTGTTATTTTAAGCACATTTGTGGCTACTCAGGCAGCAAGAATACAGAATTCAGGAGTCAGGAGTCAGAATGAGAACACCTGCTATGATAGTTTTCGCAGGAGATATGGGGATATTGAGAGAGAG
>JAHIZN010000437.1 GCA_018814245.1 bacterium | reverse complement strand
GATTATTGTGTGTAGGAATCTTTGTAGCTGCGACCCTTGTGGTCGCTTATTGGTGGGGCAGAAACAGTGGAGGCAGCACACCTCTGTCACCCCATGCATTCGCAGGGGCAGGCTCTGCGAATGCAGGGGGCAGGCTCTGTCTATACATAATTAACTATGCGACAATTAACAGTTGACACGGCACTAATCAGCTGCGACTTGTATTTATTTAATGATCTTCGTGTTTTTATAACTTTATGGTTAAGCAATTAGGAAAAAAAATGTAACTATTCAGGTAATAAAAAGGTGATAAGGAGATGAAGGAGATGGGGAGATAATAGATTATTGGTAAATATTTGAGTATCAAGTTATCCCCAGCTGGCAGGGGTAGGGTGGTGAATATTTTATTAACATTACCCAAACAAGGCAGAAACCCAATGCTTTGATCTTACCCATCCCCTTTATCTCCTCTATCTCCGTATCCCCCTTCTTACACTACCTGAATAGTTACAAAAAAATGAGGTAAAAATGAATCTTCGACGACATCAAAATGGATTTACTCTTTTAGAGATACTTATTGCCATGGGTATAACAGGAATTGTAATCATGATTATGAGTTCTGTTTATATTAATGCTACAAGGTTGTGGCTTTCAACTGATGTTTGTATGAAGGCACAACAAAAGGCAAGAAATTTGCTTTCTGGTGACCCTCATCTGCAAGTAAAAAAACGAACAGAAAATGTGGAATGGCAGGGAATACTTAATGAACTTCAGGATATGTGTATCCTCCTTCCTGCCTATCCTGGCGGAACATCAACACTTGACTCAAATAAGATCAGATTTGCTACAGAGGCTTATATTCAGGATGGAGGGAATAATCTCTGTAATTCTAAGCCAGCTGCAATTTTATATGGAACACAACGCATCTCAGATACTCAGGTAGGGACATCTGGTATGGGGGCAGGGACTATTTTTATTATCCATGGAGAAGATGGAAAATTTCGTTCTACACCAGGGGATACGAATGGAGATAGAGTTATGGACGAGACTACAGATGACATACTGTATGGTCGTATTATTATTGGACCAGATGGCACAATCTCAACTGGGGTAAGGACTGGATCGGACGATAGTTCAACAGGTAATACAGCTGTTGGATCAATACTTATTAATCAGGGACCAGATAATAGCTTGCAATCTATTCTTGGAGATTATAATGGTGATGGAGATTTACTGGATAGTGGTGGAGATCAACAAAATCCAGATGATTATATTGTGGGGGATGTTATTAGCTATGAATTTGATGCGGATGAAAAAACCATTACTCGTATAATAAATGATGGTTTAGGTACGGAAACCATTGGAACAGATATTGCTGAATTTTCCTTGAATTATTATGATAATGATCATAATCTGACTACTGATATAAGTAATGTAAAACAGATAGGCGGTACAGTAACCGTCACCATTCCTAAGAAATTTGGAGCTGCAAATGCTACCTATACCCTTACCTTTAATGCACATCCCAGAAAATTAAACTCAGCTTTTGGTGGGAAATAAGGCACGAAGAAGAATTAACACAATTCAGATGATGGAATAGTATGCGGATAACAGGTGGTGTCTGAATTAGGCTAAATATTAGTTGTGTTGACAATCAGAGGCAGGGACAAGCCCTGCAGCTACATCTCTTTTTGTAGCTGCGACCCTTGTGGTCGCTTATTAGCTTATAAATGAGGAATGCTTTCCCTATCCACCAAGAGTTAGCTATTTACAGACACTACCGGATAACATGGATTTATACGGATTTTCTCAAAATCTGCAGCATCCATATTATCTGTATGCTGTAACTACTGTCGTGTCAACCTTAATTTGACACATAACAATTTGTAGGGATACCCTGCCAGAGGATCTCCCTCCTTGTGGGTGTCCGTTAAGCAGGGACAAGAGAGTAGCACCCCTGGCACCCTGCAGCTACGATGTGATCGATTGTTGTATGTGGGAATCTTTGTAGCTGCGACCCTTGTGGTCGCTTATTGG
>JAHIZN010000436.1 GCA_018814245.1 bacterium | reverse complement strand
AAGATACCCTCGCTATATCGCTCTCAATTATTTTCCCATCGATGTTTACACCCTTTGTGGCTCTTTCCCTTCTCGTTGCAATTACCTTTAATATGCTGTGCCAATCTTATTGTCAACTTAATTAATGGATTGCCTATATATACATACTATTTCGACACTGTTCTATCGCTAACTTAAATTGAAGAAAATTACGATTCCGCCTGAAGCAGCACATGCTCGTTAGTTCTTCGCTTGCCTGTTTGTAAGTCTAACGACGGAGTTCAGTCACCGCTGTTAAGCGATCGGTCTGAATCGCCATGTTAGGCAATCGACCTTCGCTGCGTCAACTTCTTAAGATGGATAGTCGCTGTTTCTTGTACTACCATGCCATGCTCAATAATGATCCCTATATTGAATAGGTATACTGGCACATCAGAACTCATGGCAGAACGAAGAAACATTAAAAACGGAGACACAATTACAAGGCCAATAGGAATTCCAAGCAAGAGTTGGTGTGTGAGTATGGGGCTATTCGCACCGGGAAGTACAGTTTTGCGGATAAAAATGCCAAGGAAATAGGCAAAATACGGGACGAACCATACAAAGATGTTTTGCATCAGAAAGCTTGGTTCCACTACTGTCATTTTTCCCTCCTTGGGCTCTCCTTCGCGTCCTTTGCCCTTTTAAAGTAGAACTTGCCATTTGTTTCTCCTGCGTACACCCAACCTGTAAAGGTTTTTGTTCCGGTCTTGGCATCTATCACATCCACCATTAACCATCTGGACTCGCCAAAAAGGGTCTTTACCTTTTTCTCATCGGAAGCAACCACCTTGGTTCCCGTCTCGATAGTTCCGATCTTTTCTCCAGTTGTATAGAACAATCCCGAGGGAGGTGACTCCCGAAGCGTTAAATTCTCTTTAGCCACGAAAGTGACTGTCTTTTCCTTAATTGCAACTCCTTCTTCTGCAGACAAAGTCTGAGTAAGGGCTATGACGATTACTATGAGTGAACCAATCTTTTTCATATCCATAACCTCCTTTCCAGTTTTCCGTTTGGCTAACAAACAGCACTAAGCTACGAGTGGCGCCTCTACACCAAGACCTATTACTTGCCTTGAATGATAGCCAACCATCAGATTCAGTGCCTGGTTCGGCATTTGTTTTTGTCTTTCGCGAGGCGATCAAAATTCGGCTGCAAGACTGATGTTTATCGAATAACCTTCGTAGCCTGTGTATCCAATGGACATGTCCCAGAGGACGGATACATCGAGCCCAAGCTTCTGGAAATACCTCAGTGGATCTTTAAATGTTTCAAACTCCTTGAGATCAAGGGTTATCTTAGTCCCGAGTGATAAGATTGCAAATTTCTCATCAATCTTCTTTTCATCAAGGATAATAGGGGACTGATACCACTCGTCTCCAGAAGGATACTTGTATGTTTGCGATTTGCCAGAAATTTGTGCCCAGTCTAAACGAAAGGCCAAGTTAAAATATGCCTGTTTTGCCTTCATGCCGTAATATTCCCCGTACGCCAAGTTATAGAAATCTGGGTTGATTTCATTGTGCCCAAGAGTCCATTGGCCAAAGGGCTGGTGATATGGAATGTCCGAGATTGTTGTTTTTGCGTTGTGAATAAGCGATGTTGGAATAATTCCAAACTTATATTGCCTATTCCGGTAGAAGCAGCACACCCATGTCATATGACGGACGGCCTATATTGAATTTTACATCAACTATTTGCGTCTCTGTTAGTGGTTGATCCCCTCTACCGTTGAATGTCACGGCTTCCCGTATAAAAGTCGAATTGCCTCCGGCTTGGTTGAAGAACTCAACGCCGACGCCATTCTTGCCGAGGACCACATCGTTGGTTGATTCGTTCCCCTCTGATGCAAAACTGAATCCTGCGGTGAGTGTTATAATCAAAGCACACGCCATTTGAATCAGAACTTTTCCTGTTTTCACCGTTTGTCTCCTTTTTGAACAGTCAATAACGATTGTATCTTCCTTGTCCCATTTTTCCTTTGTGTCTAACGACAAAAATAACCCGCTCATGGTCAGGTTCATTTTTCTGGTTAGGCTTTGCTTTATTTGCCTCTGATTCCTTCCTCGTCAATGTTTTTTCTCTAATTGCTTGAGCCTAATAGGGTTATCGAAACTGTTTCGGTTCTGCTCCGTTTCGGTTCTATCCCGAGTTGACGCGAAGGTTAGACCAATTTTCCTATTAGTGCTACAGCCACTTAGGCGAGACCAGTAATATTCCTTATGTCCTCAGCTCTTTGATTATTCGTCTTCGCTGCATCATTAACTATAGCGATTAGTGATGACAACTTCTCTTTGTCCACTGCTGCTTCATCGACTATTGCTAAGATTTCCTCTCTAGTTAATCGAATGATACTTGATGCTTCTGACGCATACTCAGCATTCGCTAAATCGTTAGCTTTTTTTCTCAGTTTTTGCCATTCTTCGTTATTCATTGCTCTGTCTCCTTTTTGCCTTTGCTTTCGCTAATTAGGGTATTTATTTTGTCTACAAGATTGATGACTTTTCCCGATTCTTTGCCGCCTTTCAAGATAAATTCATCAATTTCTGAGAAAACTTTATCCAAATCTATCTTTCCATCTGTCGACTTAGAAAGAGATTGAAATGCCTCATCTCTCGCTTCTTTTACTGTGACTGCAGACTGAAGCAGCCCAGTGACTGAGGAATTTACTAAATTAATCGTGAGATAATTCTCATTTAGTTCTTTGATCAATAATACGCGTGTCTTTTCTAATTCTTCCTTAACCGCATCGTTCTTGACACTAAGCTCTATTATGTCCTTTGCCACATCTCCTAACTGCTTGCTGGTTAGCTCTATTGTTCCGGTTGGTGTCATCAGACCTTCAAAATATGTATTCAAAGCTTTCTCCATTGCTTGATCTATACTTTTTCTCTTGATTGAGAAATGAAGGTTGACTAAGTCGATTTGAGACTGGTGTTGCTTCTTTATTCCAACTCCGACTGCGGTGCTCAGGTTAACAGCTTCTTGGGGGATCGTTGCACATGCTGAAAGCAGTGCAACGAACAGAACCAAGACAAAATATTTGATTGTTTTCATTTGATGCTCCTTATTTTTTCGGTAAACATGATACTGCTCCGACACTTACGATATAGCAATACTATATGCTGTATTTAAGTAGCGTGGTACACCACAATATATTATATTGTGCCTCAAACTCTATCTGTCTGGGTAGTATACCCCATGACATTTGATTTTAGTGGTTTAGTATCACCCCCCCTGCCTCTACCATCGAGGGTGAATCTCCATTTCACCCACAAAGACAAATGTCGCAAGGTAGTAGTAATGAATTCTCGATAAATTTCGACAGGCTGTTACGGAACTGATAATCAGCGTCAACACCATGCCATATATAGTGCCTGCTGATGAGATTAGCACAACATACTGTATGCTTCTCGTGTCGAATTCCTATTCTGTAATAGCCTCTCAATTCCCATCCGAGCCCTCGCTTAACGCTCGACTTCCCGCTTGTAAGTCTGCTCTCTTGTAAGTCTAACCACGAAGAACCTACCAGCGAGGAGAATAATCACTAACCTTTATGTGCAAAATAAAATGTTGGTAAGCCCAAAAACCTTAATCACGAGCCCCAGTCCCCGCTGTTAGGTGCATCTTCCACATTAGGCTTGATTGCTATCTTCCGTCTGTCTGTTATCTTACGCTATGACCTCAACTCTGACTTTGCTTCCGAGTACTATCTTCCGCCTGACTGTTTTCTTACTTCCGAGTATGTTCTTCCGCTCTCTTGTAACGCTAACCACCGAATCACCTACCAGCGGGGAGAATAACCACAAACTGTTATGTACAAAATAAATGTTGATAAGCCCAAAACCTCAATCACGAGCTCCATTCCCCGCTGTTAGGTGCATGAGCCTCGTT
>JAHIZN010000435.1 GCA_018814245.1 bacterium | reverse complement strand
TCCGTCGACAGAGTTAGTAAAAAAAATGTGTGACACTATAAGCCATCGAGGACCAGATGGTGAAGGTTTTTATAACGATTCCATGATTGCTTTGGGGCATCGCAGATTAAAAATAATTGACATGGTAACAGGGAAACAACCCATGTCCAATGAAGATGGTACAATATGGATAACTTATAACGGAGAAATATATAATTATAATGAATTAAGAACACAGTTGTTGCAAAAGGGGCATAGGTTTGAGACAAATACAGATACAGAGGTGATTATTCATCTTTACGAAGAAGTAGGTGAGGAATGTGTTCATTCCTTGCGAGGAATGTTTGCTTTTGTTATCTGGGATAAAAATCAAAGAAAATTATTTGCAGCAAGGGATAGGTTGGGTATAAAGCCTTTTTACTATTATTATGATGAAAAGCAGTTAATATTTGCTTCAGAAATAAAAGCTGTTATTGTATCTGAAGATATAAAGCCTGAATTGAATAAAGAAGCAGTAATTGATCATCTTAGATGTAAATATCCTATTGGTACAAAGACATTTTTCAAGAATATTCTGAGTCTTGCTCCTGGTTGGAGCTTAACATGGGAAAAAGGAAAATGTTCAATAAGAGAATATTGGGATATCTGCTTTAACCCTACCCCTAATAAATCCGAAAAAGAATATATAGAGGAATTGCAATATCATTTGCAAGATGCAATAACGAGTCATTTAGTAAGTGATGTACCTGTTGGTGCTTTTTTAAGTGGAGGATTAGATACGAGTGCAATTGTGGCTTTTGGCTCTGAAGGCAGGAATGGTGAACCAATGAGAACATTTTGTTGTGGTTCAAATGAATGGGAAAAAGAGGACAACAGTGATATTGTATATGCTAGAAGAGTGGCAGATTTTTTGAAGTCCCAACATTATGAGATTCTTCTTTCTCCCCAAGAATATGGGGATTTTATCCCAAAGGCAATTTGGCATTTAGATGAACCTGGTGGTGGAGATACAGCTATTCCTGGATATTTTGTAGCAAAATATGCCAGGAAAAATGTTACTGTGTTGCTTTCTGGAGAAGGTGGAGATGAAATATTTGGCGGATATAGACATTATATTCAACGCTTTATGGAAACAGGCCTTTTTCCTTTTTCTAATAGAAAAGATTTTATCAAGGCAAGGGTTTCTATTATAAAGCTTATTTCATGGTTTCCGGAATATCTTAAATTATTGGATAGTAGGGAGAGATTTTCACAGTCTATTCTTTCTAGTTTTTTCCCAAAGGGTATTGATTCTCTCTTGATTAGACCCAACTTCGATGAAAAAACAGTATATGAATTATTGAATAAAGATTTTTTAGAAGAGGTTAAGGGGTACAATCCTGTAATAGAGATATACGAGAAATACTTTAAGAAAGATACTGGTGGTTGTTTTGTAGATAAAATACAATATATAGATATAAAAACTTATTTATATAGAATACTTCATATCTATGATAGGATGTGTATGGCTGTATCCCTTGAAAATAGAGTCCCTTTTTTGGATTATAAACTTGTTGAATTTGCAAGTAGTATCCCATGTGAAATGCGATTTAAGGGATTAATCTCAAAGTACCTATTACGCAAAGCTCTTGCTGAGAAACTTCCATCTGAAGTAATAAATAGAAAAAAAGCAGGCTTTTCATTGCCAGCAGGGAAATGGTTCAGGAATGAGCTGAAGGATAATATTTATCAGATTTTATTTGGGAGTAGGGCAATTAATCGAGGCATTTTTAATCGGAAGATGGTACAGAAGGTATGGGATGAACATCAAAAAGGGATTGAGCATACTCAAAAATTATGGTCATTGATTTCTTTTGAACTTTGGTATCAAATATTTATAGATGGAAAACAGACAATATAATGAAAATTTTAGTTATTATTGGAAGAGCAGGGTTGGGTGGACATGTACTCTCTACTATTACTATAGCTAAAGCTCTTCAAAAAAAGCAGAAAATAGTTTTTGTAGCAAGCAAGGGGGTGTTGTCTGCTGAAATAGAAAAGCAAGGAATAAAGTATATTGAGCTTCCGTTTTTTCTTTCAGCCTTTAATCAGGAGTACGCATATTTTTCTTTTTTTTCATGGATCACGATAAAAAAGGTGATAGAGATAGTAAAGAAAGAAGGAATAGAGATAATTCATGCTTTTGATGCCCCTGCTTCTTTTGTAGCTAATTTTGTTGCAGTATTTACTGGTATCCCTGTAATAACAACTATTTGTGGTGGTCCTGGTCCTGTTTATTCTCTTCCAAAGTTTCAGAAATTGATAGTTTTTAGTAAAGAATATAAGGAAGTAATGATAAATAAATTTAGTTGGGATGAAAAAGATGTTGTAATTATTAAAAATCGAATTAATTTTAAGGAGGAGATGAAGGATAATGTAGGACCATGTTGTGAATTTCCGTTTACATCTCAGCATAAAAAGATTATAATGATAACCAGGGTTAGTGGAGGAAAGATCAAAGCGATAGAATATGTATTTAAGGCAGTAGAAAGGATCTTAAGCTTAAGATCTGATGTGGATTTAATCTTGATTGGGGACGGACAATCTTATGAAAAGATAAGTGGATTGGCTAAGGAAATAAATAATAAGATAGGAAGAGAAGGGATATTTTTAACTGGAGCTGTGATAAATGCTAATTCATTGTTAAAATATGGGGATATTGTTATAGGTGTTGGTCGAAGTGCGTTTGAAGGAATGTTTTGGAGTAAGCCAACAATAATCGTTGGTGAGAATGGTTTTGCAGGGGTGATTGAAGAAGAAACAGTAGAGAAATTAGAATA
>JAHIZN010000434.1 GCA_018814245.1 bacterium | reverse complement strand
TTATCGGTGGGAATTGGTAGTCGCAACTGCCAGAGGTGCTACCTCCTTTAGGTTGCGTTGTTTTACGCAGACTAAAGCCTGAGACTCCCACTGATAGCTGAGGCATTACCTTCCCACTCACATTATTTCTCATCCATGCTGGAGCAAGGAAATTTCCCTGCTTTCTTCTTTTCCCTCCCCCCCTTTGTGGAAAAGGATTAAGCCTTCTCTGTGCCTGGTCCAAGGGGAAATGAGACACCCTCATCCTATGTAACCTCTCAGTTATCGATGGGAATTGGTAGTCGCAACTGCCAGAGGTGCTACCTCCTTTAGGTTGCGTTGTTTTACGCAGACTAAAGCCTGAGACTCCCACTGATAGCTGAGGCATTACCTTCCCACTCACCTTATTTCTCATCCATGCTGGAGTAAGGAAATTTCCCTGTTCCCTTCCTAATCCTTTCCCCCTTTGTGAAAAAGGATCAAGCCTTCTCTGTGCCTGGTCCAAGGGGGAATGAGACACCATCATCCCATGTAATCCCTCAGTTATCGGTGGAAATATCTCCAATTCTCCCTTTCCCCCCCTTCTCCGTATCTCCCATCCCTGAATCAAAGCCTGAATGCTTACCACAAAATCCTGCGTTTTTATTTCTCTGTACTCTCCGTGTCTCTGTGCTCTCTGTGGCAAATTTATTCTCCCTGAGATGTAATTAACCAAATAGCCTAATCTTTGAGACTGACTGTAATCACTTAGTAAGTGTTTGAATTGGGTAATTAGTTTGAGATAGATGTTGAGATAAGAAGCAATATACTGATTATTTACCTCTACTTGCCTCACATTTGTTACCCTATTCATCACCCCTGTGTCAAATAATCTGAGAAAAATCAACGCAGGCAGGTTAGCTGATTTCCTGAAAATGGTGTATTTGCCGGCAATCCGGGTAGAGAAATTAAACCCAGAAAGACCAATATGCAACTGTAACATGTTTGCTGACATAAGTTATTCCTTTCTGTCCTTCAACTACTTTTTCAGCTTTAACATTCAACCAAAAATAGAACCGTCCCTTTCACTTTGCTTTATTAATCATTTCACCGTACATCGTATACAAAATATGCCCAGGTATCAGCATTCAACAGTGATCTAAGAGTTCCGTGTCCGGAATAACCTGCTTCCCATTCATAACCAAAATCAAAGTTGCAACCATATCTGTGTACCCATTCATGAATTATTGTTCTTGCTCTCTTATCAATGTTGCTCTCAGCAAACCACAATGGATAGAGTTCAATATCCGTCCAAGGAACGCACCACATTGACCACCCCAGCCGTCTTCCAACCTGAGGTTTTTCGCATTCATAAGTAGGGGAATCCGCCTCTCCCTTCAACCAATTGAGGTTAAAGGCGATCCACCTTGACAGGGTGGTTCCAGTAGAGTGAAAATGTGTGTTTAATGCGTTTCTAACATTAACAGGTGTTGTCCCAGTGTAGCTCCCAAGCTTTCTCACCGCAGTTGCAACCATATTAATCGCTCTATTATGTGAATCGAGAACAATCGTCTCCTCCCCCGATGTACATTCATCATAACTGACAGCACATTGCAGGACAGTATCTATAGTCGCGCCGGAATCTTTTCCGTTTCTCTGCTGCACCACATGCGTCAACTCATGCCCCAACAATCTTTTCCCTGCTGTTGATGACGGATTATATCTCCCTGCATTAAAGAACACATCCCTCCCAATAGTAAATGCTTCAGCATTCAACTCATTTGATTTCCTTGCGGCATAGCCATCAGCATGAATCCTTACGCCACCAAAGTTATATCCAAATCTCTCTCCCATGAACGAGCGTGTATTATCATCAAGCCCATGTCCTGATCCCTTGTTTGACATTATCTCACTTATTACACCCTGTTCATTATTATTAGCTGATGGCTGATGGCTGATGGCTGATGGCTTTCTCATTATACTCATAGCCACCTTATCTGCCTCTTCCTCAGCTTTATCCTTTGAACAACCATTGCCACAGCCGCACTTCTTCTGAATACTCGTCTTTTGAATACTTGGGGCTAACGCACTGGCAGTAAAACGATTTCCATGATTCTTTTGCATAAAGGATACTGCACAGGATTCCTTGCCTGTCGCCTTTGCCTGAGACATAGCTATGGAAATATTTTCAGAGGTTACTCGTGGACTCCTTAGGCTACTACATACACCACAGGAACCACAAGAGGATGATTCCCTTTTATGGGTTACCTGTTTAGGTGTAGTCTCAGTCTTTTTTGAAGTTGTTTTACTACTTTCCGATTTTACTGATGTCTTCTCATTCATAATTTTACCCTCCTTTAATAGTACACGGATGACACGGATTTAACGGATTTGCACGGATTATCTATCTGCGTAATCCGTTAAATCCGTGTGTTATCCGTGTTCTGTCCTTTCTCCAAAATTTCGAGCTGTGCAATTAGAATTTACATCACAATGATTCATCATTAATCACGGCTACAATAATGGCAAACAAAAACTATTCACGCCTTATTAATGCAGGGACACAAGCCCTGCAGCTACAGTTAGTTGTAGAGACTTGTAGCTGCGACCTGTGCCAGAGGTGCTACCTCCTCTTGTGGTCGCTTTTTGCATATGTCAAGGTATGCTACTACTTGCCTTGCTTTAGCTATTCTTATGCCTGAAAGTTACAAGTTGTATACTTCACCTCCTTATTACAAAGATTCTATTATCCGAGTTCAGTCCATGTTGCAGAGCCAACTCTGCCATCCACTTTCAGCCCGTGGGTGCTCTGAAAATTGCGTACTGCTTCGTCTGTATTTTTGCCGAAAATACCGTCTATTTTTTTTTCACGAAATCCAAGTACCCTTTGTAGTTTTTTAACATCTTCGCCTCTTATTAAAGGTCTTGTGTAAAAAAGGACTCTTTCACCTTTGTCATCTGCCGGGACCACAACCGGCAGGTCATATTCCGGTTCAAGAATATCTTCACTGATTAAAACATTCCGCACAATAAGAGGAAGAGGCAGCTCCCATTTGTCCTCATCAATAAGCTTGCTGAATGTGTCCATACGATAGACGGTCTTGTGCAGCAGGGTATTACTGTGAGTAGCAAGCCATTCCCTTCTTATCGAAACATAGAACTTTATCCATTCTTCTTCACCTATGATAGATGGTTTCCCTCGCTGTTCGTTGGTAATGTTCTTTATCTTTTCAAAAGAACCGTGTATCCTACTGTCATAGATTACAGTGATTCCAAGAGGTCTGCTCACACCAATAGCATCTGCGGTAGTCAGGGCAGGCTTCAGGTAAATTCTGTCAAAGAATTCATCCTGTGTTCTCTTCATAACAGGGTCTTCCCCTGCCTGTCTGAGCAGAGACTTGACTTTTTCATTGTTATCAAGTTTTGTATCACATCTATCTACGGCAAGAAGGTATGGTCTTAAAGAATCCGAAAATAATCCATTAACATCACAATAAGCATGTAGTAACAGCGCTAAATTTCCACTGCCAAGCGTTGTCTGGCTCCGGCCATAAGTGAGATGTCCAGTATCACCATTTAGTACAGTTACATTTCCATAGTTACCAAGTGGCTTCCCAGTTTCAAAAATATTGACAATTGACTGAGCGGTTTTTTTCTGGATGTTGGTAAGCATAATCCTCGTTTCCTCCTTTTACAAAATTCCTCTATCTTTGAATATCATTGTAAGTGCTTTGCTCTTTTTGCCTCCATAAAGGTTTTTTTCGGCCATAATCATAGCTTCTACTCTGTCCTTAAAACAGAATATTGGCTTAAATAGAAATGACTTTCCATGATAACTGTATCTGCTTTTTTTCTTCCAAGAAGCTTTCTCACCTTCCACAAGCATGCTGACCAAATCTCACCATCAGAATGTTCCTCACCCTTAAACCCTGAAGGGGTGACATTATTGTAGCAAGTGGCATTATTCATCATGACAAATAAAAATAATTCATGTTTCTGCAGTGATTTCTAATTGCACAGCTCGAAATTTACAGGCTTATGTTATTCCCCTTACAGCCGAAAGCACCTGAGATGCCTTTGGTTTTACTAAACCATTATGCGTCAGCACCAATGTTTCGGTAGCCACAGTGCTATTTGCCGCATTAAATGTTGGACCGTCCCACTTAATCGGGTATGACTCGTAAAAGTCCCACCACATTGCTGGAAGCCCGGAATGGTCAAGGAGATATATCGAGCCATTCTTTCGTTCAATCTTCCCTTTAGTTACATTATCATACCAATTCCACAAAAGGTCCATGTCTGTAAGCCCATGTTTCAAGGTCAGGTCTGTGTATTTGCTTCCGGTTATAAATTTATATTCCCTATCGTTTTCGCCACCAAACCTTTTTGACTCTACAGTAGTTTCTACGGTTAAGCCAGAGACATCAGTAAACCCACCAGCCATAATGCCTTCTATCTCTATTAAGAAATTATAGCCGGCATACGGATCCAATCTTACCCCAAGAGCCCTTTTGGTTAAAGCTATACCAGTACTTAATCCAATCACTGCCATGACTTCCTCCTATACCTCAAAAGGATTTTTCTTTTCATCTCCACTGAGTTTCTTATTTATCCTGCTAATCTCCTCACACCATCGCTGTCTTTCCTGATGCTCCATATTCATAATAGTCTCATAGTCCCAGTGGAAGTAATAGGCTAAGAAGGCTACCTCCTCGTAGATTCTATCAAGGGGGTAGCCAACTATTCCCCCAGAGAGGTTACCTCCACATCAAACTTATGCTCGCATTTTGGGCATACTGCCTTAATAATATTTGAGCTATTCTGATTTATCCGGTTATACATCTCCTGAAGATAGCTAAAGTCTGCTGTAAACAGGTCTTCTATGACCTTTGGCGTAACCATCTTTAGACTACCCAACCGAGTAACAATCCTTGACAGAAGAATAATCGATAAATACGCCGGGTTTTGCTGAACCCTCGGGTCTTTCATCGGCAATATCTCATCTGCCGCGGTAGATAACCTCATTGTCCCTTCCTTATGAAGTGTGCCGGAGTCATCTGCATAACCCATTGGTAAGACAAACTCAAACTCTGTCCGTAAAACTCCCATTATCTTCCTCCATTTACAGTAAGCGTTCAGCCGTCAGCCATAAGTCATAAGTACCGTAATGCCTTATAAAAGCTGAAGGCTGATTGCTGTTAGCTGAACGCTTACCGAAATTATTTTACCCTTGTAACACCCTCATGGACAATCTCAAGGGTTTCTATAACCACTTCAGCTCCTTTGGCACTAAAATCAGATGGATCATATTTTATTGGCCATGCCTCCACAATATCCCATCTTGCCTTGTCTTGTCCTTCTTCATCTATCAGGATTAAAGAGATATTCTTTCTTGCCTTTCCTGCCCCTGTCTGTTCAACTGTTTTCCGCCAGTTATAGAGGTCCATTGAATCTGTCAACCCCTTTTTGAGGGTGATATTACCGTATGTTACCAGCCCGGAAAGCTTCTTTTGATGTGGTGCATCGGTCCCCTCCCTGTATTCAATAGCGGCTGTACTTGAATCTGGAATGGTTGCATCCGCAAAGCCTGCTATCTGAATACCGTCAATCTCAACCCTGAACTTAAAGTTTCTGTACGGGTCTATTCTTTGTCCTGTTGCCATTTTAGGTTTCCTCCTTTCTTTTTACTTTTTTACTTCTTAGCCGATGTCTTTTGGCTGATTCTGATGATAACAAACTCTGCCGGTTTTACAGGTGCAACGCCTACCTCAATAATAAGTTGTCCTACATCCCTTACCTCTGATGGATTATTCTCTTCATCCACCTTGACAAAGAATGCCTCTTCCGGGGTACTGCCGAACAATGCCCCATCTCTCCATACCCTCATCAGAAATGCCGTGAGATTCCTTTTAACCTTACCCCACAATGCAGGGTCATTAGGCTCAAAGACAACCCATTGTGTTCCTTCATCAACAGACTCTTCAATATAGAGAAGAAGTCTGCGAACATTTACATACAGCCATTCAGAATCAGCAGATAATGTCCTTGCACCCCAAATACAGATACCTTCTGGTAAAGAGCGAATAACATTTATCTTTTCAGGGTTTAGCATATCATGCTCACCCTTGGTGATAAGCTTCTCAATACCTACTACTGAATCAAGATACCCCTCAGCGATACCGGCAGGTGCCTTATGAACCCCTCTTGCTGAATCAGTGTAAGCGTATGTTCCAGCTACCACACCCGATGGCGGCACAATCTTTTTCTTCCCGGTTAATGGGTCACTGATGTAGACCCAGGGGTAGTATAATGCACCATAGGATGAGTTAAAGGCATTACCACCTAAATAAGCTCCTGTTGCCTTTTTGAAATCTTTTACCACTATTGGAATTACTCCATAGGGCGGATCTGCTATAAAGAAGCAGTCCCTTCGGTTTTTGCAATAGTTAAGTGCCTCAATAATAACCTCACGGTCTCCAGCTTTATCAGGAATAGCCACGATGTTAATGTCGTCTACCTCATCAAAGGCATGGAGTCCCTTTTTGTTGTCAGCAGTCCCTATGTAGTCTGGGTCATCAAGTCCATCTACACCACCAACCAGCGGAAATGAAGAACCATTTGCCGGTCTTTTACCCGAGAGAGCATCCACATTAATAAACTTAGAAATACCATTTACCTTCTCCTCAATATCTGCTATAGCTATATTGTCAAAGGATTCTGATATTTCACCCTCTACCTCTTCTCCCAGATATTCTTCGCTAAATGCCTCACTATATTTGACTGTCAGTTTGAAATGTGTTGCCGCGGGTTTTTCTGTAGGGTCTGATATTGCTGCCGTGATTCTGTTGCCCCAAGCACCCTCTGAGCGGGCAGTTACTGTAAGTGTATCTGCGGCTGGAACAGCTGGAATAGCTGGAATAGCTGGAACCGCTGGAATAGCTGGAGTAGTTAGAGTAGCTGGAACCTCTGGAACCGCTGGAACCTCTGGAACTGCTGCAACAGCCGTATTTTTAATTGTAACCTTCGAACCATTTGCCGCATCCGATGCAGCCCTTACCACATAACATGATGTCCCCCCTTCGGAAAAGAATCCATACACGCCATAGGCGAGGTACCCATTCGGGATAAACCCACCAAACTCCTTGACAAACTGACTCCAGTTTGTTACCAGCACTGCCTTGCCTATAACCCCTTTTTCAGCTATTCCCACAAACGCACCTGTAGATGTCCCAACCCCGGCAATGGGTTTAACCCCACCCGAGACCTCCTCTACATACACACCTGGCGATAAATATGTACCCATCTAAAACCTCCTTTTATTTTTTGCCTTTCTTTTTTGGCTGTCTTTCTGGTTGCTCAACAACTTCTTTTGGTGTTCCTATCTCTTTCGGCTTTTCTGTCTCTTCTGGTTCTTTTGACTCTTCTAACTTTTCTTGTTCACCTTGTTCTTCTTGTCTATCATGACTTACTGGCGGCATCACCACAATGTCACCTCTGGATATAAGGGCTTGCAGATGTGGCGATAAAAGGTCTTCTTTTGAAACCTCTGCTGTCCCTTTTGCCAAAAGGTCAATGTTTTTCACGCCAACCAGATTGACTATTATCCTCTGGTTTAGCTTGTTACGAATGACAATCATACTCACCTCCTTTCCTGATTTTTGGTTAATTGTAACTATTCAATAGATCTCTTTGAAAGCCACAGATTCACAGATTAAATATCATTCTTTTTGGTATTACGGAATATCCCTTTTTCTGAATATTTCATGCGTTTAATCTGTGAATCTGTGGCACTTTATTTTTGCTACTGAGTAGTTACGGTTAATTTTACCTCTGAATATATGACGCTACCCTTTTTCAAAAGAATCCTTGCCCTTTTGGGCTTAAATCCATTTTTTTTAATATTCAGTGTTATCTTTTTATCATTAGTAATGGTACCAAAATAGATCAAAAAACTACCATCATCTTCTGATGTTGCAGTTTCAACCATATTTTTGATCTTTATCAATACACCGAAAATCGGGTTGCTATCATTATCAACTATTTTACCCTTTAAGATTGTTGTTCCTGCTGGAAAAGGATAATTGGCTTTTGGTTTCAGAACCAAATCAGTCACAGGTTGTTTTGGATCTAAGGATTTAGTGTCAACAATAAAATCTTGTTCCTTATAGAACCTTCCTCCGGCTATAATGGAACATTTCCCCTCCGGAATATCAAGCAAAAGAAAATATCCTGTAGCATGCCTGATAGGAAACTTTTTTGTCCCTGGGGTTTTCAAAAACACATCCCCAATAACCTGTTTTTCAGGGGTTAAATCATCCTTCAGCATTATTGCCATGGTTAATTTTGATCTTATTTTCTCAAGAAACCTCATTTTTTATCCTCTATCAAATACATGTCAATTTCTTTTTCTATAACCCTACTGATCGTTTTCTTTTTGCCGGATGGGATTCTAACAGGTGTAAGGATATACGATGCTGATAGCTTAAAGGGTTTATCCGGGAATCTCTCCCATAGTTTATTCGATTCTTCAAAGGTAAGATTATTAGACACAACCCGTATTTCATTATTTCCTGTCTTCCTTAAATCTTCCCGAAGTATCTCCCCTTTTAAGATTGCATTATCATAAAACATACACATAACTTTTTCTAATATAATAAGTTCAGTCTCGCTACTCTGTGCATAAGGGGTGAAAAGGTAAAATAGATCAACAATAAGGGGTGGAGATTGCATTTGATTAAGTCCAATAGGGGTTGGTTCAGTATTTCTTAGATGGGTATTTTCGATAATATGGTATAAAAAAACCGAAAGTTTTGGGCTTGATGTTGTGGTAATATTTGATGGTGAATCAAATGTTATAGAATTCTCCTCAGAAAGTTCAGAAATATTTTTCCTAAAAAATACCTTTAATGTTTCATTAACATCCCTTAATATGGTAAACATCTGTTTTACTCCTATACATTTTTAACTAATTCATAGTACTTACCAAAGTCAGACTGAATACAAATCTTACCTATCTTCTGATATTCCCGCCGGAGGGCATAGATTATATGCGGCATATTTATTTTTCCTGAGTTTTGTGCGGCAAGGAATGCTGACTGAACGGCAATATTTTTTACATTTCCACCTGACAGCTTAAAATTTTTTGCCAAAAACTCAAACTCTACTCCATCTACCGGTGCCTCTTTGGGAAAGATATTCTTCCAGATAAGGTAGCGATGGGTCTCATCAGGGAATGGGAATTCGATTGAAAAATGAATCCTGCGATTAAATGCCTCATCTATATTATTATTGAGGTTGGTAGCCAGGATGACTATTCCCTCATACTGTTCTATTCGTTGCAGAAGGTAAGCAATCTCTATATTAGCATATCTATCGTGTGAATCCCGCACCTCAGAGCGTTTCCCAAATAAGGCATCTGCTTCGTCAAAGAAGAGGATAGCATTTGATGTTTCTGCCTCCTTAAATATTGCCGCAAGATTCTTCTCGGTCTCACCTATATATTTACTCATGACACAGGACAGGTCAATCTTATACAAATCAAGGTTGAGTTCGTTGGCGATTATCTCAGCGGCCATAGTTTTACCGGTACCGGAAGGACCTGAAAATAGGATGTTCAGTCCCTTACCAAGGGATAGTTTACGGTCAAAACCCCAATTGTTATAGACCAGATGGTGATACTTAACATGGCCGCATATCTCTTTTAATTGCTCTGAATTGTCCGCAGGAAGCACGATATCATCCCACCTATATTTAGGTGTTATCTTTGTAGCTAATGTGTTCAGCATCTGATTGGATTGAGCACGACATGCCTTATAAAGATCATCCATAGTCATCAATGCCTTTTCCGGCTGATTTAATATCGCTAAATTATAGGCATAATTAACGGCATCTTTTATTTTACCGCCGGTGAGACAAAATTTATTAGTCAACGATTCAATATCTATATCATCAGAGGAATGATAATTTCCATTTAGTGAAATTTCCCATAATTTTTTGCGTTCATTATAGGTTGGGATTGGCAGTTCTACATTAATGAGGGTATGATTTTTCAATCCTTCAATAGGCAAATTTAATTTTTCTGCGGATATGAAGGTTAAAAAAGAAAACTCCACAATAGCATTAGCAATAATGCCCTTATAATATTCACCTTTTTTGTCTTCCTTAGACAATATATCAAAATTTTCTAAGTATATTGCTGATGGTAGTAAAAGTGCCTCTCGAAAGGCAATCTGAATCATCCTTTCAAAATCTATTCCTCCATGAATCATCTTTTCTATATCTATAATTAACAAGGGTATTTTCATCTGATTGCAGATTACTTGCGCTAATAATTTCTTCCCTGTCCCGGAGCGGCCATGGAAATAATAGATAAGTTTTCCATGGAAATCTATATCCTTTTTTAAGTGACGGTTAGTAAGATTGATTAATCTTTCCTTTAAGTCTTCAGGTAAGATAATTTCCGACCAATTTGCTTTAGGATTTATAATGGTTGTGAAGGGTTCTATTCGGTGATCCGATTGATTATTGTTAAGTAGAAAATCTATGATGCGATTATCTGCTTTTAGCGATTTGGACAAGAGAGGTAATTGGCTTTCGCCGCTCACATCTACGAATTGCAGTAGTTCACCCTTAAACAAGGTTGCTTGAGGTGAAAAATAACCCCTGTTTTTAATTTTTTCTATGTGTGATTGGCAAAGTAAATCCAGCACTAAACCTACTGCAGGCATTTTCTTAGTAACATCGTCCTGTAAATAGGCATATAACTTTTCGTACATGAGGTCTAATTCAGGGGCTATTGAAATCAATAAAACATCTTTCTCGAACTGATTAAGATTAAAAAGATATGATAATTGATATAGCGGTAGGTACATTCCATGTTTTAGGGTTAGCTCAATTCTATCAGATATTTGTCTGTTTGATTTTTCTATATAGTCTATTATTGTCCTGGACGATTCAAGGTTACTATCGGAATTCTCCCTAAAAAGACCATCTATCTCTTGTTCTGTAACAACTAATCCCTTAAATTTGAGGCTTGCCTTGTTATCGTCATCTTCGGCAGAGATTGAATTTCTAAGTCTTTGAACCCCAAGACAGCAAATTGATTCAATCCGCTTTAACTCTTCCAAAAGATGTTCTAATCCATCTCTATAAGGACTAATAGGTTCTATAGATTTGAATGAATAACCTTTGTTTGTTGACAACATTTAACCCTCTCCTTTAAATTTTGTCGTCTCTTTTGCAAATGTTTTCCACCTGTGCGGTTGCGGATAATTGCATCAAGTCAATAGAACACCGTTTCACAGGACTTGTTAGCCAGCAGCTATTGTAACGAGAAGAGGGAGCCCCTCTGGCAGAGAAAGAACCACAAAGGGTGTAAATATCGGTGGTGTCTCCCTTTTCTCTATTATCCC
>JAHIZN010000433.1 GCA_018814245.1 bacterium | reverse complement strand
TTGTCGCATAGTTAATTATGTATAGACAGAGCCTGCCCCCTGCATTCGCAGAGCCTGCCCCTGCGAATGCATGGGGTGACAGAGGTGTGCTGCCTCCCCTGTTTCTGCCCCACCAATAAGCGACCACAAGGGTCGCAGCTACAAAGATTCCTACACACAATAATCGATCACATCGTAGCTGCAGGGCTTGTCCCTGCTTAATGGACACCCACAAGAGGAGAGCCTCTCTGTCAGGGATGTCCCTACAAATTGTTATGCGTCAAATTAAGGTTGACACGACATTAGGTTATCAAGGTTCACCGTTCAAGATTGATAGCGTTATGCTGTTCGTATTTTTTGAGATAATTTTGATGATACCACATGTTTGTCTGGTCTTTTGTGCCTTCGCGTGGTCTTTATGTGGTGAATTTATCCTGATTATGGCAGCCTTGGAGCAATAAAGACACTCAATTCTCGTTTAAGAGGTATGCTTCCTGTTACTGTACCTGACTTGTCTCGAACTGGTATGCTACCCCATTCCATCCTAACATTTGCCTTCATATAGGTAAAGGTACCACCAATAGGTACCTCTTCAAATGTTGGCGGAGCACTCTCACCATGCCATACCTCATTTATCCTTTTTATTATTACTGTTCGGGTTGCTCCACCGTTTATTGGTGTGATTCCTTGCCAACCATAGGGACCCATAGTTACTGGTTCATGGATTGTTGTAATTGCGGTAAGATTTGAATATGATCTATTCCGTATCTCTTCTAATTTTTCCTGACACATGGTCATTGCCTTGGTTGAATATCCTGTTTGAGGCTGAACAAGAGAGGCATATCTAAATACCCTTAAGATACAAAGAACGCTTATGGCAATCACTGCTGTAGCTACCATTATCTCTAACAGGGTTACCCCTTTTGAGGCAGCATTTTTGTCAGAGGCAACACCCTTGCCACTTGCCTTACATCTTAAATTATTTATTGAATAAAAGTAAAAAAGCAGGCAACTCATAGAAATAAGAAGAAAAAAACCAATAACCAACCAATCCTTCCATCCGGTCTTTTGGATTTTTCTATCCTCTGTCGTTTTTTCCATCTCTTTGTCTGTAACCAGCGTTGTTTGCCCTTTTGTTGTTACTCCTATCCCTTGCACCCCTCCTGGCACTTCTTGTTCTCCCTGTACTCCTTGTGCAGACTGATTCTGTATCGCTCCATGTTTATCTGTTGCTGTTACTTGTGATTGAGAAGAAACTTCCCTGCCTGCTTCTCCCTCCCCCTTCATTGTTCCATTAGTCGTAACACCAACCACTGCCTGTTCTTTCTTTTGTTTTTCTGTCTGTTCCTGAAGATATTGTTCTCTAATTATCTTTGCCTTGTCCTCTTTTTCCATCTTGATTAATCTTTGTATATCGTTAGGGGTAGCATTTTCTGGAATCCACCTTGCATCAGCAATCGATCCAGCAAGGAAAAGCAATAAAAATACAGTTGAAAATACAACCTGTTTCATTTCTCCCTCCAGTTAACCACTTTCTGAAATGTCCCTAATACCTCACTTTCCTCGTCTTCAGGAAGTGAACCAGGTGGAAAAAGATAAATAGGGAAATTTGGATCACCCTCCCTATAATTACTATGGTAGCGAGTATCCTGAATTAATTGCAATGTTCCAGAATACACAATAGCCTCATCCTTGCTAATAAGAGAACCTCGAAACTTGGGTGAATTAGCTACCCTTCCAGCAAGAAAATGTTGGGTATAATAAACACCATCGACAGTGCTAATCATATTTGTAGCTGTTTGGCTATAATGATTAATCTTAATCTTGTTCATTGGATCCCATAATGGACCGCTATCCTTTCCATTTTCTCTAAGTCCATCAAAGTTCTGTAATGGGGCACTGTTTTTTCTATTGCCTCCAGTAGTAGTTACATCCTTCCAATTATAGTCAGTATTGCGAAATTCCCCATCACCATCAAGATCCTCTGACTCTTTCTGAAAAATGCCATCCCCTTCTGTTGGATCTGTCCAATGACCATCTACCCAAACATTTGTATCTGGTATCCCGTCTGCTCCAACATCCTCATTTCCCATGCCAAAAAGATACCGCTCTGAGTACCAATTACTGGATGAATAATTCCCATAAACCAGACCGCCGGCTGCAGCCACTGCCAAAAGATTCTTGGTCGAATTGACTGACTGGGTTCCACCCCAATTATCCATCATTGTGCCCTTCATCATTGGTCTATCTTTATCAAAAGGCAAACCATCATCATTATCTTTTATGTTAAAGGTATTATTAGCCGGGTCCTTATAGTCAGTGCCGGGAGTAGACTTCTGCCACTGGGGATAAGTAGACCAGTCTGGTTCATCAACATATTGAATATCATCGGCAATATACATATTCCTGCCAACATAGACTGACGCATATGGCTTATTTGTCGTCTTCCCATATGTCTTAACATATCCCTTTATTATCAGATTACCCTCAATAACCACAGCATCATGAATCTCAACAGGATCTTCCTGTGTGCCAATCAATATCAGGTTTTCATGAGACTCATCATCACCAAATACCCCATCATCCACAAACACCTTGTCACCTATGTTTATCTTGCCCTTAGCGTGATCATATGTCTTTGTATCAGGGTTATATCCTTCAGCGATTCTTTTATAATAATCCATATCCTGCAGGTTTGGAATAGTCTCTTTTTCTAAATTTGATTTTTTATAGGGAGAATTTTCATAGTTGGGTGAGGGATTTTTTAAGCCAGCCAGCCCATCAGGCGGATAATTGTGATAATCTACATCAAGATGTGCTTCTATACTTCCATTTACCTTAAGTGCACCTGAAGGCCTCCACGGCGATGAGGAACCATATATCTTTTTAAGATCAAACCTGCCGTTTGACCTCATACTACCCGGACACTGTTCACCGCCGGCATAATACCACCAACCCCAGTTATTAATAAAATATGCATAGTCAAATACCTCTGGCGTCTTATTTTCTACAGTTCTGCCTACTCTAACAATTATCTCAATCTGTTTTGTACAGACAGGAATTACCTCTCCATTTTGTTCCTGCCCAACTATACCAGAAGCAATAACTTTTAAGTTAGCATAAGCATTGCCATTCTCATCCTTACCGCTGAATATTTTCTCAGGATAAGAAACACGCATGTACTGACCTGTGGCTATCTTGATAGGTGACATTTTGGTATCCCCACCAAAATTATGATCCCATTCACTTTGGCATGACCAATCAGCAGATCTGAGCCTCCAGATTGCCCTCTCTGCTGCAGATTCAGCAATGGATAATGCTTCTAAACGCCGTTCATAAGAGCTATTATGTTTGATTTCGGTTTGACTGGTAATGAAAAATATACTTCCACCCATTACCAAAATAAGAAGAAAAAACAAGGTGAGTGCTAAGGCTATACCTTTTTGTCTGGAAAGAGGCTTAGATGAATACATTTTAATCACCTCCTTTATAATTAAATAATAGCATAAAATTTCTTATGTGTCAAGAATTATCTTGACATTTGACAAAATTTGAGGTAAAATAATTAGAATTTGTGAGGAGATAAGGGGATGTTGAAGGAGAGATGAGAGGGATGAAGACAATCTGACTCCTGACTCCTATTCTGAATGGTTACGATTATCCAATATATAACATGAGGTGAATAATAAATGCAGGATTTAAGTCCTAAGGAGATTGTTAAAGAGCTTGACAAATACATTATCGGTCAGGATAAAGCTAAAAAGGCAGTGTCCATTGCCCTGAGAAACCGCATACGAAGACAGAAACTTGCGGAAGAATTGAGAGAAGAAATTTCCCCAAAAAACATTATCATGATTGGTCCAACCGGTGTGGGCAAGACAGAGATTGCCCGAAGGCTTTCTAATTTAGCCGATGTCCCATTCCTTAAGATAGAGGCAACCAAGTTTACAGAGGTAGGATATGTTGGACGGGATGTGGAATCAATGGTACGGGACCTGACTAATATGACAGTAAATCTGGTTAAACATGAGGCTATGAAAAAGATAGAGAAAGAGGCTGTAGAACTGGTTGAAGGAAAAATCCTTGATATTCTCCTGCCGATGCCAAAGGCAAAGAAAGTAAAAAAGACTGATGCAGAAGAATTGGATAGGGTTGGGCAAGAGGTAGAAAAAGTCAAAAATAGCCGCGAAAAACTATTGGAAAAACTGCGTCAGGGTAAATTGGAAAATAGAATGATAGAGATAGATGTTAAGGATGCTTCTATGCCCATGTTTGAGATATTTGCCGGAAGCGGCATGGAAGGGCTTGATATGGGGCTGTCTGATGCCTTAAGCACCATGATGCCGCAAAAGGTCAAAAAAAGAAAGGTAACTATTGTAGAGGCACGAAGAATCCTAACAAGTGAGGAATCACAAAAATTAATTGATATGGAAGAGGTGCTCAAAGATGCCATTAGCCGCATAGAAAATCAAGGAATTATCTTTTTGGATGAATTGGATAAGGTAGTCAGCACAGGGGCTCGTTCAGGCGGGGCAGATGTTTCCCGTGAGGGTGTTCAGCGGGATCTATTGCCTATTGTCGAGGGAACTACGGTTACTACCCGGTATGGTCCGGTAAAAACAAATCATATCCTCTTTATTGCTGCAGGAACATTCCATGATGCAAAACCATCAGACATGATACCTGAATTACAGGGAAGGTTTCCTATCAGGGTAGAACTTTCATCACTGACCAAGGATGATTTTATCCAGATATTGACAGAGCCGCAAAATGCTATTATCAAGCAATATGTAGCCTTGCTTGGGACAGAAGGGGTTGAACTAAGGTTTCAGGAGGATGCTATCCATGAGATTGCCTCTATTGCCTCTACAGTTAATGACAGTACTGAAAATATTGGGGCAAGAAGGCTGCATACCATTATTGAAAAGGTGGTTGAGGATATCTCCTTTGAAACCCCGCCCAGCAAAGGGATAGTTGTTATTGATGCTGAATATGTGCAATCCAGATTAATGGATATTATCAAAAATGAGGATTTGAGCAGATACATATTGTAAAGCGTTCAGTAAGTTAGAATACAGAATTAGATGCAGGTTCTTTTATTCTGACTCTTGTATTCTTTATTCGTAACTATTCAGGCATAAAACATGATTAAGGCAGGGACAAGCCCTGCAGCTACAGCTATTCGTGGAGACTTGTAGCTGCGACCCTTGTGGTCGCCTCTTGCGTATGTCAGCAGAGGACAAGGGAGTACACTTGGCACCACAAAGAATTGGCTGAATAGTTACCTTTATTCTTGCCACTGAATAGTTACATTTTCCACTTTTCCTATTTTTCCTCTCACTTAAGAATTACTGAAACGATGTCCCCAATTTTCCAAAAATTCCTTCTTAAACTCCAGAAATCGCTCCTGCAAAATACTCTCCCGTATCTGTCTCATCAGCTTCATCATAAAAGCAAGGTTATGCCATGTAGTAAGCCTGACACCAAGAATTTCATTGACATGAATCAAGTGTCGGATATATGCTCTGGAATAATTTCTGCACACATAACAACCACATTCATGGTCAATGGGGGTTGTATCTGTTGCACATGGTGCATTTCTGATAACCAATGGCCCGTTTGAGGTAAACACCTCGCCTGTTCTGGCATGACGGGTAGGCATGACGCAATCAAACATATCAACACCTGCTTCTACAGCCTCAAGAATATCCTCAGGAGCACCTACGCCCATTAGATAATGAGGACTATCTTTTGGTAGCCGCGGGACTGTTTGTTTCAACATCTCATACATAATCTCCTTTGGCTCTCCAACAGAAAGCCCACCAATAGCATATCCATCAAAGCCGATATCTGTCAATTCGTCAATGCTTTCATGACGCAAATCAGAATACATATTGCCCTGAACAATACCAAACAGGCTTGAACAGTTTTCATCAATGGCTGAAAAGGCAGCCTCTTTGGCACTTGTCGAAGCCAAAAATGCCTGTTTATTCCTCTTTGCCCATCTGGTGGTTCTGTCCTTGGCTATCCTTGCCTCCTTATATCCACATGGATACGGAGCACATTCATCCAAGGGCATGACAATATCAGAACCAAGCAGCATCTGAAATTCTATTACACTCTCTGGTGTAAAAAGATGATATGAGCCATCGATATGAGATTGAAACCTTGCCCCTTCCTCTGTAATCTTTCTGAGCCTGCCAAGACTGAAGATCTGATAACCGCCGCTATCAGTCAATATTGGTTTATCCCAGTGCATAAACGAATGAAGCCCACCGATTAATCGGATAATCTCCTGTCCCGGCCGTAAAAAGAGATGGTAGGCATTACTCAAAATTATGTCTACACCAATCTCATAAAGCTCTTCTGGAGTCATAGTCTTTACTGTTGCCTGAGTTCCAACCGGCATAAAGACAGGAGTATCTATAACTCCATGTCTGGTAGTAATCTTTCCAACCCTTGCCCTGCATTCAGTTGATGCTTGAATAATATTAAATCTAATTTCCCATCACCTCCTAATCCATGCTTTATTTTACCAAAATTTTCATTAAAAGTCAATGATAAAAGTCGAAAAAGTAATGGGTCGGTTACTGGCAGGGGAACATGTTGTCTGTCTCAAACAGTTTCGGACAGAGCCTGCCCCCTGCATTCGCAGGGGCAGGCTCTGCGAATGCAGGGGTTGACAGAGGTGCTGCCTCTCCTGTTTCTGCCCCACCAATAAGCGACCACAAGGGTCGCAGCTACAAAGATTCCCACACACAACAATCGATCACATCGTAGCTGCAGGGCTTGTCCCTGCTTAACGGACACCCACAAGAAGGGAGCACCTCTGGCAGGGATGTCCCTACAAATTGTTATGCGTCAAATTAAGGTTGACACGACATTACGGCAATTATCGTGAGATTGAGTTTTTACACAGTCTGCTTGTGAGTGTCCGTTTCCCTGCTAATCACTGACCCATTACAAAAATCAACGATTCTAATTACGAAAAAACTTGACTGTTAAAGAATGAGATGTTATAATATAGCATATCGTTTCTACTAAATTTGAGGTGAAATAGTGGGCATAAAGGCACCGAGGGGAACAGTAGATATTCTCCCTCATGACATGGAAAGATGGCATTTTGTTGAACATATTGTCAGGCAAACCCTTAATTGTTATGGGTATCAGGAGATTCGGACGCCCATCTTTGAGGCAACCGAACTCTTTATCCGTGGAATTGGAGATGCAACAGATATTGTCAATAAGGAGATGTATACCTTTCAAGATAAAAAAGGCCGATCTATTACCCTGAGACCAGAAAATACTGCCGCAGTGGTTCGGGCATATCTGGAGCATAACCTTGGCAGCCAGCAGGGTAGTCTGGTCAAACTATTTTACATGGGACCAATGTTCAGATACGAAAGACCTCAGGCTGGAAGACAACGGCAATTCTATCAATTTGGGACAGAGGCAATTGGCAGTATGCACCCAGGTGTAGATGCTGAAATCATAGCCATGATATTGCAAATATTTGAACAAATTGGGCTTGTTGGGCTTAAGGCAGAGATTAACTCTGTTGGATGTGAGGAATGTCGAACAAACTATCGTACCGTGCTGATTAAATACTTTCATACACATATAAGCCAGATGTGTTCTGATTGTCAGATGAGATTAGAAAAAAATCCCATGAGGATATTAGATTGCAAGGTACCAGCCTGCCAGTCTTATATCAAAGAGTGCCCGGCAGTGATTGATTCTGTGTGTAAACCTTGCCGAAATCATTTAGATGAGGTAATAAAATATCTGCATCTTATGAATATCTCGCCAATAATAAATACGAGGCTTGTCCGTGGTCTTGATTACTACACCCGAACAGCCTTTGAAATAAAGGATGAATCCCTTGGTACTCAAAATGCTGTTGCTGCTGGTGGAAGATATGATAATCTGGTTCGGAATATGGGTGGAATTATTACTCCAGCAATTGGATTTGCCGCAGGCATGGAACGAATTATACTTGCCATGAAAAATAAGGGCATTGGACCTGCTGAAAAACAAAATATGCTCTATATCGCAACAACAAGTGAAGGGGTAAAGGATACGGCATCTGCTTTGGCTCAAAAGTTACGGGCTGGCAATATTCCTGTTGAGTTATCCTGGGATAAAAAAAGCCTGAAGTCTCAGTTTCGTCATGCAGCGAATATGAATGCCAGACATGTCATTGTTATTGGCGATGAGGAGATTAATCAGGGCAAAGTAATACTCAAGGATATGGTTAAGGAAGAACAACGATTGGTAACTGTAGAAGAGCTGCATAATTTGCTGATTAATTTATAGTAAACAACAGTAACTACTAAGGAATACAGAATTCAGGAGTCAGAATTCAGAATAAAGACGGCGCGACCACAAAAGAAAAGCATCTCTGGCAGATCGCAGCTGCAAGTTGCCCACAAATAACTGTAGCTGCAGGGCTTGTCCCTACCCTAACTCCTCTTGTGGTTGTCTCTTGCATGTTAGCAGAGACAGAGAAGCTACCCCCTCGTATTACATTTTCAATCTTGAAAGAGAAAAACTTCCCTCAAAATCTCTTCCCCACAGACACCCGATGGGTATTGTCCACATCACCGTAGGGGACAAGAGCATAATCAAACTGGAGACCTTTTGTATTAAATCCTATGCCAGCACTCAAGCCATGGTCAAGATCATTATTGGAACTATAGCCGGCTCGCAAGGCTAATTGTGGTATCAGTTGGTATTCTACACCGGTATTTATCCTCAGATTATTATCTGTAGGTATGGTCACATCCAAAACACAAAGCATCTTTGGCAGACTAACAGACATACCGCCCTTGATTTCTAATGGCAGGCTGTTTGCTTCATTCTCAAACTTCATTCTTGTCCCAAGGTTTCGCAAGACAGCACCAATCATCAACCCCTTAACCTTGGTTTGATACAATATCCCCATGTCTACAGCCACGCCAGCAGCAGTGCTGTCCTTGATCCTCTGATGAATAATCCTCGCATTAGCCCCAACCAACATCTGTTCATTCATCTTACGGCTATAGCCCATGGTCACAGCTATATCACCTGCTGAGAAGTCATCGCGGGTATCCTTATCCTTCCAGCCCTCTATGTTCCCGCTTCCAAGACAGGTGATGCCTCCGGAAATCACCCTGCCATTAGATAGTGGCTTGGCATAGCCGACAAATTCATACTTAACACCCTTGAGCCATTCATTATGCATAAAGGTAGCTGTTTGCTGCTTGATACTGCCAAGACCTGCCGGATTCCAGCAGATAGAATTCACATCCCCATCAACCGCTGCAAAGGCACCACCAAGTGCTGCCGGCCTTGCCCCCACATCTATCTTAAGAAATTGCCCGCCCCTTGTACCTGCCTTGCTGTTTGTTGCCTCTGCATTCAGGGTTACCCCGACGGTAATTGCCATGATACATGCCCCGACCAATAGCTTTTTTGTGTTTATCATACATATGCCTCCTTAAATTATATCTACAAATACCAGATATATCCGCAGATTACGCAGATTACGCAGATGAATGAAAGGAGAACACACCCCTAACCCTTCTTGAGAGGGGATGTTTCCACCTTTCTACTTTCTCTGTATTCATCTGCGTAATCTGCGTAATCTGCGGATTAAATCTGGATTGCTCTGCCCTACCGTATCACTGCCACTGTCCCCACCCGCTTATTCCCCAGCTCATCACTGATGATATAAAAATACAGCCCGCTGGCAACCAGATCACCATCATTATTATCAAGCTTCCACTGGTATTCAGCCAAAATACCTGACACATCCTTCACCAATTCGCCCACAAGCGTTAGTATCTTCAGGTTTGCCTTACCTGCAAAACCCTCAAATGTCATGGATGATTTTGCTGGATTGGGCCATATCTTCAGGTAACTAAAATCGCCTGCCTTCCCAAATTGTGTCTCTATGGATTCTTGCCTTATCGCCCGCACCATAAAATGCCTGACAGATAAACCACTGTCCGCACGGCTCGTATAGGAATATCCATTTTCCCTGTCCATGACCATGCTTGTTTGGGTATCTTTATCAGTCAATATCAACGCACACCCTTTTGGTAATTGCTCCTTGTCCCAGGTGATAGCCACACCCTTAGCAGACAGGTTAGTCTTTACCTCAAACTCCCAGAGAATAGAGTCTGCCAGCGGCTTGATATCCCAATCAAACCTGTCAAACACCTTTTCATCCGGATGGGTAAAATAAAGCGTGATAAATTTCCCTTGAGGCTCTGGCGGCTCAGGCCTGTCAACCATATCCAGCCCGGGGCAGGCATTAGAATTGACACCAAATCGCGGGGCAAGGTTGGTTTTATCCTCATAATAGTTGTCAGCCAAAACATGCAGGTTCACAGACCAGTTTTCATTATTAACCACCTGACTTGGTGCTGTCTGAAGCATGGTCTGGCTTGCAGCTGATGTTGCCGGGATAATCAATTCACAGTCTACCAAACTGGCAAACCAATATCCATACCACGCCTCCATCCTGTCAGCCAACTGATAGCTGCCCTTTACATACTGATACAGCATATTCATTACCCATCCTGCTGCAACCGCATCCTTTAGCCCCTTACTCACCCCATCCTTTCTGACCATTACCATTGACCAATCAGGTGTAAAATTAAACGGGCAGCCGATCATGTTCCAGCCCGGCTTTAAGGGAAGGCTAATGTCGCTGGCAATGGGATTATCCTCTACAGTAATTGTTGCAGTACCAAGCATCCCCAGCCAATAAGCATTTCCACCGATAATTGTGGCTGCCTCCCCATATCCCTGTTTGTCGTGATTATAGTCATACAGATAATAGGTGTTGATACCCTTAAAAATATTGCTTGTCTGCTGATTAGAGCCAACTGGTATAGAGATGAGGCTCCAGCCCTGTCCAAAGGTATGGGACAGCTCTTTGTCTAAAACAGCATTTCCTACAGAGCAAGCCTTGACGCTCAATTCAAACCTATAAATTGTCCTGCCTGAAATATTGAATTTATCCGTTGTTCTTATGTCCCATGAACGGTTGTCATCCATATCCTTAACAGTAATATTATACCCATTGGGAAGCCCTGGAAAGGAAAGTGTAACAGCCGTATCACTTGATGATGTTTTCACCTGAAAGCTAAAGTTAGCGTCAATTGAATATTCCCGAATATCACGGCTAAAGTTTTCAAATATCATGCCCCAATCCTGATGCGGGAAGTATACCTGAAGACATGCCTTATCTGCTGGTGCCGGCGGCAGGGGCTCATCAAACCATGAGTCAAATCCATCACTTGCTCCAGAATACATGCCAAGAACAGCTGTACTGGTTATTTGTTCAGACTGGGCAATGACCTGCATCTCCCAATCACCTGACTGGACAACCTCTTGAGGCTGAGAAACCACTGTCCCTGCAGCAGCATTCGAGTCAGAATTGCCATTATTGGTATCTGCAGCAGTATTCGAGTCAGCACCCCCATCATTGATCTTGAGTTAGTTATTATTGACAGTCGTTTTCCTTGCTGTTGATGTCCCAATCTCAAACCACACGGTATCTGCCGCATTCGTACCAATCCATCTTTTGGGTTGGTTTCCCCATGAATTATAGGCTGCCTTCAGGCTATATTTGCCGAACGATGCAATCTTATAACCTGAAACAAGCTCCAGCTTATTGCCAAAGGATATTTGTCCCAAATCTAATTTCAGTTCTATCTGTTCACCCGGCTTAAGGGTAATCGCCGGCGGCAAACCGTATGAGAATGGTCCAATGTAGCGGACTATGCGATTGAGTGGTGTTTCTATCTCGAGAAGCAAGGATTCAACATCCAATCCCAACCCACTGACAGTCATTGTCCTTGTCCCGCTGCATCTCAATACTGCCGTAGCCGCAATGGGCTCACCCGCGCCAAACCCTTGCTTGTCCAAAACAAGCTCAAACTGAAGCTCACTTACAGAGGTAATTGCTGCATCCTGTGTTTGCTCACCCCTCTTTATGTTCACCTGCTCCATTTTATATGGCTGATACCCTTTTGCCTGAATCCTTAATGAGTATATCCCGGGCTCAATATTCGTTAAGAAATAATCCCCATTCTTATCCGTGGTCCTATTATAGTTACCAATGCTTACCGCAGCATTCTGTACCGGCTGTTTGGTCACAATATCAGTAATCTTGCCAGACATCATCCCAAACCGCATCTGCTGCACATTAATCTTCAATCCCAAGCACTGTATCTGCGGATAGATATTGCTTTTATTCAGCCAGCCATCAATCACATATTCGCCCAGCTTATCAGCCAGCCATGTTGACTGAATAAGTATCTTTGTCCCATTATCAGGAAGGATTATTGTCTTTGCATTAGTCGGATTCTGCTTGCTCCACTGAAAGACAATATTGCCGCTGCTATCCCGTATCCTCAAATCCCCTATCGCATTATCAAAGCTTAAATCCCTCATGCCAAGCGGCAGATTAATGGTACTTGTTATCAGGCTAAGATTTACATAATCACCCTGGCAATATGTACCCTTATCGGTTTTGACTGCTGCTGCTAATGGAGAAGCCCATTCCTTGTTATATGGACTATGCTTGGTATAAAATGGCTTGCCATTACTGGACATTACCAGCCTGATGCCTTCACTGACAAGGGATTTTGTGCCGATGTAAAACGCCTCTATCTTGAAGCTCCCATTCCCCTTCTTAATCATCACCGGGGTTATACTATATTGACTAAGTGACAGCCCTGCTTTATCCAATATCTCCATCCCAAGGCTAACACCCTCCCCATGGTTGGATGTATATTTATAATCACCGCTGACCTCACACTCGGAATTAGATATGCTGTCTACCTTGAGGTTTATTTCATCCTCTTTTGCCGTCTTAAACGACCATTTGTATATTTGCGCTAAATTGTTACCCACCACATCCCTGGCAACAGAGAGTGTACAGGTATATGTTGCATCCGGCAGAAAGATTTCTGGGGTAATGGTCAGAACATTACCGGTATCATTCCAGACAGCAGTATGGCTGGCAAATGGGACAAAACTAATATTCTGTGCCTCCTGACCCATGTCCATTCTTTCACTAAACTGGATAACAAATGGCATTGTCCCGGGTTCAATGCCTGTCTGCCCATTGGGGATGCTGCTATATACCACAGTTGGCGGTGTCGCATCCAGCTTGAATGTCTCGCTTACTGCGGTTGACTTTGCGCCTATGGCATCAGTAACCATTGCCTTTACCCGTACTGCCTGAGAATCAACACTGGGCAGCATCCATGGATAGGAGTCTTGAGACAGGTTGCTATCCATGATAGAATATGTCTTTCCCCCATCAATCGAATAATACAAATCCACACTATATGGAGAAATACCGCCAGAGACAATCCACCCAAGGTCAAGTTTTTCACCAGCCATCAAGCATTCCTTATCGGTTATACCCTTAAGCAGGATCAAGAGTGGTGCTTTTTTCTCCACTACCCCCTCAAACCTGAGGGTAAAACAGGAATTACTGGTATACACTGCCCAATTACCCTTAGAGTCAACCACTGATACTTTAACTCCTACCTTGTCTGAAGCTACCGGGGGTAATGTCCAGATATAGACATTTGGTCCAGGGGACTCTTGTTTTAGCCCTTTGACAATATTAGGATTAGCCGGGTAAAACCCATCCTGGGCATAAGAAATATCTACGCTATATGGCGGAATGCCGCCGCTAATATTCCAGATAATATTTTGCTGCCCCCCTATTGTCCAGACCTCGCCGCCGCTTGGAGAGGTTAAGGGTGGTACCATTATGTCTGACTGATAATAATCTGTGGTTATCTTGCCAATAGGTGCTTCATTGGGATAGGGGGTATTTACTACACTTAAACCCTGATAATCATCTGCTGCAAAAACAAATCCGTCTGTTGCGTGCAGGTCAAATGCCTTGCCGTCTGTTTTGAATGTTTCGATTAGCCTTGGATTGATTGGCTGCGTAAGGTCAATGACATGGATGCCGCCGCTGCCTGCAGCAATATAGGCATATTTGTCAAATTGGGCAATATCATAAAGGTTGCCGGGCAGGCTAAGCCTTGCCCTTACAGCAGGATTTCTGGGGTTTGAAACATCTATCACCTCTAAAAGTGATTGATAGCTTACCAGATAGGCATAATTATTGCTGACAAATACCCCTTTTGCCTGAGCATTATTCTTATAAGTTGATACCAGTGTCGGGCGGGCGGCATCCTTAACATCCACGATATACATCCCGCTTTTATCATCCGCCACATAGGCATAATTATTTGACACGAATATCCCGCGGCATTGTGCCCCGCCAATCTCCAGACTGCCGGCAATAACAGGCTGCAATGGGTTAGAGACATCAATTATCTGAATGCCGGATCGATAGTCTGCCACAAAGGCATATTTACCAACAACCTGTACATCATAAGCCCAACCCGGTGTATCACAACTGCCAAGCAGTACCGGATTTTTTGGTGAAGAAATATCAATAATTTGCAGCCCGGAATAGCCATCAGCCACAAAGGCGTATTTGCCTGAAACAAAAACCTCATATGCCCAGCCATTTGTATCATACCTGCCTGTTGAGACAGGATTTTCAGGGTTCGAGATATCTATAATCTCCAATCCTTGCTGAAAATTAGCCACATACGCATATCCATTCTGCACATAAACGCCATAAGCCGTGTGCAGGCTATCATACCTTCCCACTAATTTGGATCTCTCCAGATCACCATCAGCAAACTTAAACCTGCCCAGTGTTGGGTCAACCGCAATATAGCCAGGGGTTATTTTTGTATTAGTCCAATTAGAGGCATTTGAAAGGTCCATGGCAACGAGTTTTTTTCTTGCCTCAATCGGTGCAGAATCATTGCAAACATTCTGCCCATCAACAAGGATATTAATACTTTCATCATTTACCTGAGCATTGGAAAGAGGTGCGTTTTCCTTATTAGTAAGCTGCTTATCCGTGTTATCAGGCATAAATCTGAAGGTTGATGGGTTATTATCACCTGCATCAGAAGGGATGACATTTTTCATCTGTTGGCTATGGCTCTGTGCAGGGATAAACATGAGGATGCAGAGTAGGAAGAAAATTGAGAATTGAGAATTGAGAATTGAGAATTGCGGATTGCGAATCGCGAATCGCGAATCGCGGATTGTGGATTGCACATGTTTTTTCATTATCTATCCTCCTGGATTATTGTAGGGGCAGACCTATGTGTCTGCCCTTTCCTGTGTCTGCCCTTTCCTGTGTCTGCCCTTTCGATTTTTGCAGCTGCGCGACATGCCAAAAAAGGCAGCACCTCTGACGGGTACTCTCCTTTTATAGTTGCGTATTGGCAGGGGCAAGGTGGGCAGCACCCCTGTTACCCTGCAGCTACATTATGTCCGCCACTTGTGAAGAAGCAAATACCTCTGGCAAAGGGCATACCTACGGCAGACTGTCAAGCCGCTGCTGCGATACGACGAGTCAGCAGCAGCACAAAATTCAAGCTTATGCCGCACAATTTGATTTTGAGTTATGGAAGAGGAAATAAACAGAAAAGAACTGGGACATCCACTGACAAAGGCAATGCCTCTCATCAAGGGATACTCAAAGGTGAGATTTCTGCCCTACCACATTCATCTTCCACGCATGGAAATACATGCAATTTTCATGCCAAACATTGGACTGCGTTGGCAACTTTATGTGTAATAATAGATTAGCAGCTATGATGTGGATATTTTTCTGCAAAGATGTACGGTTTTTGTACATGATTAAACACATTGTGTTCAGGAAATGTGTTCAACTATTGGACATGGATAAGAAGAAGGGAGGAGACAGAAACAGGTAGAGGAGGGCTCTTTCTTGCCTCAAGTGGGTAGCCCTTTGTAACGAAAGAAGAAAGAACCACAAAGGGTGTAAACTTAAGAGAAATAATTGTAGCAAAACAGGAGTAATTGCAAATAAGAAAAGCCTGACAATGGACAGAGTCTCTTATGATTCACACCATTTGTGACTCTTCCTCTGTATTTGCGTGCTATTGTTATGCTTCTGTGGCTTAATGCAACAACTGC